>JAEUAF010000357.1 GCA_019695485.1 Sorangium sp. | reverse complement strand
CCCGTCGAGCGCGGCCGCCAAATGTGGAATCGAATCACAGCCCCAGAACAGCTCGCCCGCGTAGCCGAAGGTAGGAACCCCGAACACGCCAGCCGCAAGTGCCGCGTCGGTATTGTCGCGAACGGCGGCCTTGGCTGGCTCCTGGGCGGCGGTAGCGAGCAGTTTGGGAGCTTCACCCGCGTTTGCGAGGCATTGCTCCACGACCGCCGGGTCAGCGAGATCTTGCTCCAAGAGCCACGCCGCCCGGAACAATCCCTCCACGAGCAGAGGGCGCGTCGAGGGTGAGCTCAGTGCGGTGACGCGGAGAGCGAGCAGCGACTTGAACGGATGGTGGCACGGCACGTTCAACTTCAGTCCGTGTTGGGCGGCGAGGCGCAGCGCGTGTTTGAAGACGTAGGCTCGCTTGGCCTCGATCTCGACAGAGCCAACTTGCTGATTCGCAGCCAACAGACCCGGTAAGAAGACCGGAACGTACTCAATTCGATAGCCCCGCCGGCTGCACAGTTCCTCGACGAGCTGCAAGCCCAGGAAGGCGAAGGCGGATAAGTAGTCGAACCAAAAGCGAACCACGCTCGAGCCAGAATGGTTCGGCCGCATATCCAAGCCTCCGGCCGAGGCTACACCGATCCAATTGCGTTCGACAACATCACCGAGGCCGCCATCGCCCAGCCCAGGCGATCAATCCCGTCGAATCCACCCCGGAAGCAGACGGCGTATGTTGGCGCGCCCCGTAGGGTTCGAACCTACGACCCTCGGATTCGAAGTCCGATGCTCTATCCAGCTGAGCTAGGGGCGCTTGGGCGGCGAACTCTCGCTAGGATGCGGGGCGCCGTCAAGCGGCTTGGTGTGGGCGCAGGGTCCGACGCTCGGCGGCCCTCTCGGGCAGGCCGGCGCTCGCCGTCGAAGTGCCGGGTTTCCCGGGAGCGAGGAGGGGCACGTGGGGGGGTTTGAGGCTGGTTTGGCGCGAAACGTCGGCGTGGTTGCGCGGCTCGGCGGCGGTTCGGTAGCGTGGGCCACCAATGCCGAGTTCTTCCCTGCCGCCGCCCGCTGCCGAGGTGGTGCCGCGCCTCGCGGTGCGTGATCCGGATGTGTGGCTGAAGCTCGTGGCGTGGGTGACGATCATCGGCTGTGCGCTCGTGATCCTGACTTTTTCGTTCGGCAGGGATCAGGGCATTTACGCGGTCGTTGCGGATGGTCTGCTGCACGGGCGCGTACCGTACAAGGACGTTTGGGATTTCAAGCCCCCCGGCATCTTCTTCGTGTACGCGCTCGCGCAGGCCTTGTTCGGCAAGAACATGATGGCGCCGCGCTTGCTCGAGGTGCTCTCGTTGTTCGGGTGCGTCGCGGCCATGCGTCGCATCGCGAGTGTGGCGTTCGACAGTCGCACGGTCGGTTTGGTCGGGGCCGCGATCATGGCGCTGATCCAGGCGGAGATGGACTTTTGGCACACGGGTCAGCCGGAGACCTTCGGTGCGCTCTTCACACTCCTCGGGTTGATGCTGACGTTCGAGGAGTCCCGACGCAAGTGGTTGATTCCGCTGCTGCTCGGGCTGGCGTTCGGTTGTGCGGCGCTGCTGAAGCCGCCGCTCGGGGGCGGTGCGTTGGTCTGCGCGGCCTATCTCGCGCAGCGCGAACGCGGGATTCATGGCGGGTTCGGCGCGATTGCGCGCCCGGTGGCTTGGGTGACGCTCGGCGGCGCCTTGCCCAGCCTGCTCTGCGTCGCCTGGTTCTGGCTGCACGGCGGACTCAAGGACTTCTACTGGACGCTCGCTGAGTTCACCCCCGGCTATACCAAGTTGAGCTGGGAGGGGCGGCGCGCTTCCGACATGCTCTACTACGCAATCGAGGAGGTGTTCTTCAAATTCTCCGCGCTCGCTGCGGCGGGTGTGATTGCGGCGATCACGATTCCACCGTTGATTCGGCGTGAGCGCGAGGCGTTGTTTCTGTCGCTCGGCATCATCGCCATTCACGTGGCGGGCATCGCGATGCAGGGGAAGTTCTTCCCGTATCACTACGGGTCGACGTTGCCGTTGGTCGCGTTCTTGGCCGGGCTCGGCCTCTACAAGCTGTGGAAGCGCTGTCTCGCCGGCGGGCTAGGCGGGCCGCTGGCGTTCTTTTCGTTCGTCGCAGTCTGCGTGCCGATGCGCTACGCCGTGCGTGATTTGCCGCAGTTCTTCGTCGAGCGCGCGCAGATGCGTTTCGCGTATCTGCTGCGTCTTTCGCCCTTCGATACGCGCGAAGCCATGGATAAGGAGCTCTCCTACGTGGCGGACTACAGTTTGAGCGCGGATCGCGCCGTGGCGCGCGACGTGCGGCGCCTGACGCGCCCGAAGGATGCGGTCTTCGTCTGGGGTTTCGAGCCGGCCATCTACTGGCTTGCGGAGCGCGAGCCCGCCACGCGCTTCATCTACAACGTGGCTCAACGCAGCCCCTGGCAAGCGAGCTACGCGCGACGCGAGCTGATGCGGGACCTGAAGGCCAAGCCGCCCGCCATGATCGTCGTGCAGAGTCGCGATGTGTTTCCGTCAGTGACCGGCAACGCGCTCGACTCGCGCGATTCGCTGCCAAGCTTTCCCGAGCTCGATGCGCTCATCGCGAACGGCTACGCCTTCGCGCATCGCATCGAGGACTTCGATCTCTACGTGCGCGCACACTGACGGCGTTCGCGTGGCTCCGTGCGTTCCGAACTCGGCGTGCCCGTCGTTCGTCGACGCAGCGGTCAGCGTGGGACTTGCGGGGATGGCACTTCGGGCAGGCGAAATTCGTCCCAGGCCGGAGTGAGGTTGTTGGATGTCTCCGCTTGGTTCCACAGATAGATGGCGGGGTAGGTCGTCACTTTGCCGCCTTCGACGCTGAACGCTGCCATGAACAGGCGCGAGAACAGGTTCTCGACGGGCTTGTAGTTGGGATCGCCAGGCGGCGTTCGCTGGCTGTCGGGCGTATTGCGCGTGGAGGAGAAGACCAGGAAGTAGTAGGTCTTCCCGTTGACCGCGCTTACGCGCGGCGAGAACTTCGCCCACGAATTGAGCACTCCCGGGCTCTTCTTTCCGCCGCAGGTGTCGGGGTCGTTGGCCTTGAGCCGAATGGCGCTACCGGCGCTGATTTCGCCGCTATTCGCGCTCACGCTAGTGCCCGGCGTCGGGGTGATCCAGATCTCGCTCTCGGGCCGATAGTAGAGGTGGTTCTCGAAGCCCGTGGGGTTGTCCTTCACGAGACTCATCACCTTGTCGATGCGATTGAACGCAACGAACGCGTCGTCGGCCGAGTAGTTCGGATAGTACTCGGCGACGCCCTTGGCGGAGGCGCCGGGCAGGGGAGTCGCGTTGCCCCCCATGCCTGCGTTGAAGGGCACGCTGTAGATGTCCGTGTCGTTGATGGCCGCGATGCGACCGTCCTGACTCGTCGAGCTCGAGGTGTACGCGATGCTGGCGCCGGAGTGCGAAAAGTCGGGCATCAGGGCGGCGCGCGTGTCGCCGTTGCGCGGCAAGATTCCGAGCACTTTGCCGAGCGCAGCGGGCGCCCAGCTCTGTCGTACGTCTGCGTCTTGCGTGGGCACCTGGGCGGGATCGGGCGCCGCGATGTTCATCCACAACAGGTTGTCGGCGTTGGTCTTGTTCAGATCGGTGCCATCGGGCCAGCCGAGTTGCTTCGGGCCGTAGCTGCTGATCGCGATCTTGTAGCCGTCACGCCATTGCATGGGCGAGTAGCTCCAGGCGCCCATCCACATTTGCTGTAGCCCTGTGAGGCCGCTCGGCGTCACGAAGGCTGGCAGCTGGCCGCGGTTGTCGCTGGTGATCCCGGCAATTGCCCCGCTCCAGGGCCAAAACGAGGTGAAGCTCACCGCCTCGCCGTCGGGCGTCGAGCTGTGGCAGCCGATACAAGTGACGGGCTTTTGCTGGGCTGCGTAGGCGCGCTCACCGGTCTTCACGTCCCGCACGCGCAAGGCTTCGATCACGTCCTCGTCGCCCACCGAGAACCCCATCAGCCAGCCTGCGGCGTCGCCCTCGCTGACGTTGTCGGCAGTCTGCGCTTTGACGTTGGCCCAGTAGACCATCGTGCCTGCTGCGTCCGTCGCGGCCGTGCGGAATTTCACGCTCGAGCCAACCGGTGTGCCACCGCCGGTCACGCCGCGCACGGTTACCGTGATGTCTTCTTCGAAGTTGTTGCGCGAGAGCCCCTGGCTCTTGCCCGCTGCGTCTCCAGCCCACACGTCACGCGGAATGTAGAACTCACTTTTGGTCGTGTAGGCGACCAGGTTGTATTTCTGGCGTGCGGTCTTGATGCGCACTTCATAGACGTCGCTCGTGCCGACCCAGCGGATGCGCGGGCGCAACCAGTTCCAAGGGAACAAGGTGCCGTCCATGGGTTCCGCGATGCACGGCCCGCCGCTCGTGGAAACATTGGTAGAAGCTCCGAACAAGCTTGGCGCGTTGGACGGAGCGCCCTGCACGAAAATCGGACTCGCTGGAAAGTCCTCGCACAGGTCACACTGCTTGGTCGGCGCGAGCTGGAGCGCGGGCGCGCCCGCTGCAATCTGAATAGCGCTCCCCCCCGCGCCTGAATTCGAGGTGCCGACGGCGCCGCCACTCGCTCGGTCCTCGGCTGGCCCGCGCCCGCTGCTCGCCACGCTACTTGCTGAGCAAGCCAGCGCGACGGTCGGGAGCGACCAAGCGAAGTACCGCGCTACGTTCATCCGGGCCTCGAAGCTGTTCTAAGAAAATTGGGAGCGGACCGGGGTTACAGTAATCCCCGAGAGCGCTCAGTTTTTCTGACACGCCCGATCCCCGCTCGCAACTAGGAGCTTCGGTGGCCCCTCTGACATTGGTGTCATGGTTGGGGACGAGCTGCTCAAATTTTGGACTTTCCTGCGCAGTCGTGCGTCATATTTCGACGCTGTCAGCCGCCGAAAACCTCGCGCGAGAGCGTTGCCGCAGCGTCCGCGATCGCCTCGTCGCTGCTCCTCGCTACGCGAAAGCCAAGCTTGGCGAGCTTCTCCGTGTTCAGGCGCGTCATGCGCACATCCCCCAAGAAGCCGCGGACCGCGCCCGTAAAGCGGATGCTGGCGCTCGGAAAGGGCGACGCCAAGATGCAGAGTTCTGCCACCCGCTGAACGCTGGTGACATCCGACGGGGCGACGTTGAAAATGTTGAGCGGCGCGTCAGCGCAGTCCAAGGCGAACAGCATGCCAGCGACGCAATCGCTCACGTGAACATAGGACTGGGATTGCCGCCCGTCGCCGAGCACCTCGAGCTCGTCCGGGTCCGCCTTCAGTTTGTGGAAGAAATCATGCACTACGCCGTGTCTGCTGCGCGGGCCCACCACGCTTCCGAAGCGGAAAATGTAGCCTTGTAGCGCGAAGCACTCGACGAAGGCGCTCAGCATGGCTTCCGAGCCGAGCTTCGACGCCCCATAGAGCGAAACGGGCAGGCTCCCAAGATCGGTTTCGACGAGGTTGCGATCGGCGTTGCCGTAGACGGCGGCAGAAGACGCAAAGGCGATGCGCTTCGTGCCGGTCTTGCGCATCGCCTCAAGCACGTGGTGCGTGGCCCGCGTGCCCTGCTCCAGATCGAGCTTCGAGTCCGTGAGGCCCGCGCGCGGGTCGGTGTTGGCGGCCAGGTGAAAGACCACGTCGTGTCCCGCCATCGCCGCCTCGAGGCTTCGCTGGTCTGAGGTGTCACCGAGGACGATGCGCGCGGCTCCGCTCCCCAACGCCGATTGAATGGATTCACGTCGGCCCTGCGAGAGATTGTCGAAAACGGTGACGGGGCCGCGCTCGATCAGTGTTTCGACCAGGTGGCTCCCGATGAAACCCGCTCCGCCGACGACGAACGACTTCAACATAAGGAGCCCGATCATGCCTCATTTGGAGCAGGGGCGCGCGGCCACCCGCAGAGGCAGCCTACTCCATGACCAGTAGCGTCACGGGTTTCGCCTTGCCTTTGGCGCGCAGGGGCAGGTTGTCGCCCGTGTTGACCCAGGAGCCCGTGAAGCGCTCGCGACCGGGTCGGTGCAGGATTTCTGTTGTCGCGCTGTAGAGGTAGCCGGGGCGCCAGAGGTTACGCGGGATGCGGGTGGGCAAGCCGACCTCCCACTCGTTGGGGTCGGAGGGGACCAGCGAGGCCGTCGGGCGCGCCTCGACCCGCGCGCGAATGCTGAAGCGCTGATCGTCGGGTCCGCTAGATTCGAAATACACACTCAACAGGTCGGCGGCGTGGGACTCGAAGCGTGTGGCGAGCAGCACGCTGCCATCTTCGTAGACCGTGCGCGGTCTCGCATCGGCCCCGGCCAGCCAACGTTCCCGGAAGTGCCGCGCCGCGGTCTCGTCACCGCGGCGGAACGCCAGGTTATGAGCGATCCTGAGCTGCTCGAAAGTCCTGGGTTCGGCCGTGGGCTCCGGGTTCGGCGCTTGCCCCATCAGATCTCTGATTTCCCAGCTTTGGAAAGCGTCCGCGGCGACCTCCTCCGGGGCGTGATTCGCGTAGGCGAACAAGCGTTCTAGAAGCCCGGGCTCGCGCGGCTCGATACTGAAGCCCTCGATCGGAAGCGCGGTTTGGCCGGCGCGCTCGAAGATCCAAAACGGGCCGACCACGCGCGGCCGCCCGTGGCCGCTGTTCGCGTGGAGCTGCGTGCCCTCCGCGTAGCGTCCGTCGACCACGTTGAAGCGTGGGTCGGCGTCGAACGTCGACGCTCCATCGATCACGATTGGGCGTTCGAGCGCCCACGACATCCAGTCCGCGCGCTTCATGTTGAGGTTCAACGCCACGACGTTGCCGGGGGCGCTCTGTTTCTTGAGAAATTCGAGCGCCGCGATCTTGTCCCGATCCGCCTGGATGACCCCTTTGCCCGCGTCGAAGCGCCCACCGGTCTTGCGAACGTAGACGAGCGTACGCAAGGCATCGCGTGCGCTCGCCAGAGGCAAGAGCGACGCCATACCAAACATGGCGAAGGTAAGGCGTTCGAGTGCACGCGCAGAGGGGCGCCCGAAATGCGAGAGCAGTCGCGTCGCGAGCTCGAGCGCGGACGTCGTGAGTCCGCCAAAGCAAAGCGCAAAGGCGGGCGCAAAGGCTTGCAGCCAGTAGCTTTGAGACGGAGCTCGGGCCGCGAACAGCAGGTACTGGCACGCCGCCGTGGCGAGCAGAACGCACGGAACCCATTCGAGTTCGCGGCGCTTCAGCAGGGCACGTAGAACGCTAGCGACGCTAGCGACCTTGCCCAGCGCGAGCGTGAGTGGCGTGAACAGCAGCAGCAGCGTGTAACGAGCTGCGTCCGAGCTCGCCGTCGCCACGCGCTTCGGATTGGCCGCCTTCGAGACTTCGGACAGCAAGAACTCGGGCAACTTGCCGAGTCGCTGAAAGGCGAGCGCGTACGAGAGCGAGATGAGGGCGCTGATCACGACGCCCCACGCGAAGAGCGTTGCATGGCGGCGAAACGCCAGCTCCTGCAGGCTTCGCCCCCGTAAGAACGTGCGCCAGTGAAGCAGCGCGAGCAGCCCGATGGCGCAGACGTAGGCCGGAAAATCGGTGTTCAACGCGTAGCCGAGCGCGCCCAGGCAAACCAGCATCCAGCGCCGCCGCACAGTCTGTCGAAATCGCACGTAGCCGAGGCACATCAGGCAGCTCGCGGCGCCGAGCGGCACACCCCAGCCGTTCAAATTGGCGTAGCAAAGCGCCACCGGGGTCAGCGCGAACGCGAGCGCGGCAAGCCCTCCCGCGAGCGGTCGCAGGAGCGCGCGCCCGAGCGCGTAGAGCAGCGGCGGCGTCAAACTGCTCAGCAACGCCGCCGGCAGCCGACACACGAAGTCGTGATGTCCGAGTAGCGAAAGGAACAGCGCCGTGGTCCAGTACACGCCGAACGGATGCTGGCAGTTGGCGTCCGCCGCGGTTAGGTTGCCGAGTGGGAGCTCGGTCACCGGGACCAGCGTGTGGAAGCGCAACATGTTCTCCCCTGCCACGCCGATCACGGAGGAGAGCGCGTCGTGTCCGGGGCCGAAGGGAGCAGCAATCTCCCAGAACGCAACGCACGCGAACCAGAGCGTTGCAACGACCGCCAGCGCGCGGCCGAGCGCGGTCTCGACGGCGCTAGCCTCCGCTAGGCCGGCACCGTCTTCGAAGCGCGCGACCAAGGCGCAAAGTCGCTGGATAGTTCGGGGGAAGGTGCCGAGACCGACTGAAGCCAAAGTCGTGGCATCGACGATACCACGTAAGCTTCTGGCCGCTAAAGCAGCTGGTAAACCAAGCTCAGCGCCGACGTGAAGTCCGTATTCTTCACCCCGGGCAGCGGATTATGGTCGTAGCGCAGGTTCAGTGTGGTCGCGACCGAGAAATTGCCCCCGATGCGCGAGGTGATTCCCATGTCCCAGTTGATGCGGAAATTCTCGGTCGCGGTCAGCGCTTGCAGATACTCGACGCCGGTGTCGAACGTGAGGTTCTCGCTGAGCGCGTTTTCATAGCCGGCGAACACGCGCGCGCTGTGGCGCACCTCCGAACGGTCCAGCGTCTTACCGGTGAGCGCGGCGGCCTGGATGACGTCGGCGCGCCGAAAGTCTTCCTGTAAGTCGTAGCCGCCTTCGAACCAGAGCCGATGCTTGGCCTCGTCAATCACGTAGAGGGCCACGCCCGGGTCCAAGTTGAGCCGCAAACGCAGGCCGAGGAAGCGGTCGCGCAGGCCCGACATGGCCACGAACACCGCCACGTGGTCGGCCACGAAACGATCGTCGCGGATCTTGCCCTGAACGTTTTCTACGCTGGTTTGGAGCGTGCTTTGCCCCTTCGGTGCGCTCTCCCCGTAGTTGCCGGCGAGGGCCGCGCCCAGCTGATTCTTGCCGCGCCGCACGCGCAGCTTGGTGGCAGCGCTGGCCGCGATCGACTTCGAGTTACCGCCCGCGGCGAGGCCGCCGGCGTTTATCTTGAGCTCGGTGGTGTCCTTGGCGTCGTCGCCGGCCTTGGCCACCGGCGCCTCGAAGCCCGAGGTCGAGACGTTCTCCGTCCCGGAGCTTGCCGTCTTGGTCTGCATCAAGCCCTTGGGCAGGTCTTCGGCGAAGGCCGAACTGGCGCCGAACAAGACGACGGCGACGCTGACGGCTTGGGCAATGCGGGGGCGGTTCACGGCTGACCTTTCTCGGGGCTCGCGGCCTCGGCGATGAGCTTGAATTCGATGCGGCGGTTCTTCTGCTTGCCCGCCGCGGTCTTGTTGTCGGCGACCGGTTCATCGGGACCGACGCCGCGGGTTTCGATGCGTGCGGCGTCGACGCCTTTGCCGACGAAGTAGGCCTTCACCGATTCGGCTCGACGCTTCGACAGATCAACGTTGATGGCGCGCTCGCCGTCCGAGTCCGTGTGGCCGCTGATGAGGACGCGCAGCTTCGGATACTCGACGAGCACCTTCACTGCAGAATCGAGGACGGGCGTCGACACGGGGCGGATAGTCTCCTTGGCCTTGTCGAACTCGATGCCCTGAATGACTCCGGTAAACTGCTTCACCTTGGCCGGCACCTCGTCGGGGCAGCCGTCCTCGTCATCGAAACCGTTCTTGGTCTCGGGCTGATCGGGGCACTTGTCGGCAGGTAGCGGGATCCCATCGCGGTCCGCGTCGGGATCGGGACAGCCTTCGACGGGTCCAGGCTGATCGGGGCACTTGTCGAGCTCGTCGATCACGCGGTCGCCGTCGCGATCGGCGAGTGGGCAGCCGCATGGAGCTTTGCCCTTCTCCTGTGGGCAAGCGTCCTTGTCGTCCATCACGCCATCGCCGTCGCTGTCGCGCACGGGGCAACCGTCGGGCTGTGCGCCTTTTTCGACCGGGCAGGCGTCTTTGTCGTTCGTCACGCCATCGCCGTCTGTATCGGGAGGCGCGGGGGGAGGCGGCGCAGGCGGAGGCGTCGACTTGCTCGGACGCAGCCCGAACGTAAGCCCGATGGTCGCCTCGAAATGGTGCGTCTGATCGCCCTGCTGAGCGTCGTGGCGCTGCGATAGGTTGTCCAGCAGATCGACGCGGAGGGCGAGGAAGTCGTCGAGCGCTACTTTGGCGCCGAGTCCGAAGTGCACCGAGGGATCCGTGTCGGAGCCGAGCGCATTGCTCGCGGCGCCGAGCGCGCCACCACCCAAAACTGCAAAGGGCGTCACGCTGCCCATCGGCAGCTGCGCAATCAGATGACCGCGCGCGGTCCAGAAGGCACCGCTGCTGCCCTTCTCGGTCTTGGTGGGCATCGACGCGCCCTCCACTTCGAGACCCACGAAGTCGAACGGCAGGAATGCAAAGCGCGCCCCGAGCTCGGGCGC
>JAEUAF010000870.1 GCA_019695485.1 Sorangium sp. | reverse complement strand
CTGTCCCTGACTTCAGGTCCCCCCGTAAGCGTGCCCGTGCCCGTGCCCGTGCCCGTGCCCGGAAGGCGGAAATTGCTCATGAACTTGCCTGTGTTGAAGTGCGGTAAGTCGGAGGCTCACCACACTTCTTCTAATCCCAACCGGCGGCGCGCGAACCACGACTCTGGGGGGCTGGCGCGGCTGCTGAGCCGTGCTTGGCGAAGCTCGGTTGCCCAACGTCGGACGCTGCCGCCCGGCGCGCCCGTTTCTGAGCGGCCCCCAAACCCCAAGCCAGACTGCAGCGGCTGCGAAGTGTCGGGATTGTGGGCGGATTGTCGATCTGGCGCTTAGCAGCTTGCGAGGGGCGGGTTCGGGCACTAGAAATTGGCCACAAATCGCGATGAATCAGCAAGCCATGCCCGGCGTCAGCGCCATGAGTCTGTACGTGCCTAGGTTTCGCGTGCCCCTCAATGAGTGGTGCGAGTGGACCGGCAATAATTGGGACAAGGTTCGCGCTGTGGTCGGGCACAGCTTCCGCGTGTGCGGCGAGCACGAGAACGTGTACACGATGGCGGCCAACGCGGCGCTGCGTCTGATCCTGCAAAACGACATCGATCCGCGGCAGGTCGGCTTTCTCGGGCTGGGCACCGAATCGAGCACGGACAACGCGGCTGGCGCCGTGATCGTGCGCGGCATGTTGGACCGCGCGCTCGAAGGCCTGGGCTTGCCACGCCTGTCTCGGAACCTCGAGGTGCCGGAGTTCAAGCACGCGTGTTTGGGCGGGATCTATGGGCTGAAGACGGCGCTCCGCTATGTGGCGTTCGACGGCCGCGATCGGCTCGCCATCGTGGTGAGCGCTGACGTGGCCGAGTACGAGCGCGGTAGTTCGGGCGAGCAAACGCAAGGCGCTGGCGCGGTCGCGATGTTGGTCGAGAGCCGGCCGCGTTTGTTCGAGGTGGATCTGTTCCACGCGGGCAGCGCTTCGGATTATCGAGGGCCCGATTTTCGCAAGCCGTTCGCGCGGCATTTTACGGAGGGCTACGCTTCGAAGACCAAACGGGTCAGCGATTTCCCGGTTTTCAGCGGCGAATACTCGACTTATTCGTACATCGACGAGACAGTGCACGCCGTGGAGGCGATGTTGAGCCGACTCGATGTCTCGGCCGGTAGCTACTACCGCAGCGTGAAGAGCTTGTTCTTCCATCGGCCGTACCATCTGATGCCGGTGCGGGCGATGTCGTTTCTGTACGTGCGCGGCCTGGCGCGAGGTGATCACCACCAGGATGAGCTGCAGGAGCTCTGCGCGGAAGCCAAGATCGACGTGGCCGACGTGATGCGCGAGGCGAGCTCGGCACCGGATTTGTTCGCTCATGTGCTGAGCGGCAACATCCAGATTGATCCGTACGCGGCGACGAGCGCGGTCGCGGCTGTGCTGCGCAAGCGGCAAGGCTTTCGCGAGCTTCTGCTGGCGAAGATGAGCCTGGGCGGCGAGGTCACGCGCTCGCTCGGCAACCTTTACAGCGCGGCGCTGCCGGCTTGGATCGCGGCCGGCCTAGAGGAGGGTGCCACTAAGTCGGAGCAGCTCGCGGGCGCCAACATGGTGGCGGTCGGCTACGGCAGCGGCGATGCGGCGGAGTCGATTCCGATCTCGCCGGTCGAGGGCTACGAGGCTGCCGCGCGTCGCATCGACACCAAGAAGGCCCTGGATTTTGCGATTGATCTCACGAAGGAGCAGTACGAGCACCTGCATGATCACCGCGAATTGCCGGGCGTCGACTACGCGCCGCAAAGTGAGTTCGTGATCAGCCGAGTCGGTACGGCGTACGAGTCGGCGTTCCAAGACCTCGGCATCGAGTACTACGACTACGTGCGCTGAGCGCTTGGCCGCGCTGAGCGCTTGGCGCGCCGTCGCCCGCACTGCGTGCTCGGCGGCGCCTGCAGCGCCTCGAGTTCAGTGAAAGAGCCCTGTAAAGCCGATCGAGATGGAGAAGCTCGACGCGGAGACGTCGGGGCTGCTCGCGCGCGTGAGCGCACCCGTGAACTTCAAGAGCGGTCCCACGGACCAGTCGTCCGCGACCCACAGGTCATTTCCAAGCCAGAAGGCGCCGCCCAGACCGTTGGTGTGGTTCAATTGGTCCGCGCTGACCGACCCGACGCTTAGCCGTGCCAGCCCGACGGTCCCGCCGAAGTGCCAGCCGCGCGAGGGCGTCGGGAAGCCATCGATGAATGGGCCGATGATGGCGAGCGAAAGGCTACGGTCGACCGCGTGGGTAGAACCGCGATCGAAGCTGACGGAAGCCGTACCTTCCAAGATCAATGCCCCGCCGACGGCGACGCCCACGCTCGGCGAACCGCCGACCATCAGGTCGAAACCCAGCGACGCACCCGACCCTTTCAAGCTGTAGCTCGAGTTGTCATCGAGGGTCGCCCCGAGGGAGCCGATGCTTACCGCACCACGCAGGTAGAACCCATCGTGCATGTGGTAGGTGCGCGGCGTCGACGGCGCGGCCGGGGGCATCGAGAGGTCGATCTTTCCGAGCAGCGGCGACGCAGGCGGCGGAGAAGCCGGCGCGGTCGCGGCACTCGGAGCAGCCGCCGGCGCGGGGGTAGCCGCTGGCGCAGCCCCGCTGGGCGGCGGCGGAACGGCCGGTGGTTCCGCAGGCGGCGGGTCTGCCGCGAAGGCGAGCGCCGGCGCCAAAAGGGCGCCCCCAAACCCAAACCAAGCCAGAACGCGCGACGTTTTCATGGCACACCCAGTGTTAGCACTTTTGAGTCCACTCCGGACTTCGGACGCTACTCGGCGTTCAGGTATTCAATCCGCGCGCGCTAGCGGACCAGACGAATGTCAGGCACCGCAGAGGCCGAGGCAGCCGATGGTGGCCGGCCGGTCGCTGGCCGGGCGTGTCGCGTCGGGACCGGGACTGGGCTTG
>JAEUAF010000200.1 GCA_019695485.1 Sorangium sp. | reverse complement strand
CGATCGCGATCGTCGAAGATGCACAGGCTGCCAGGATCGTCGTGCAACCGAGTTCGGTAGCCGAAAGGCCGAGCGCGTCAAACAGCGCCCCGGTAGGCGAGAAGTAGTTGGCTGAGTCTGCTAACTCGAAGGGGATGAGCTCGCCGCGTGCGCGCAGGGCAAATGCGGATTCCATGCTCTGCATGGCCCCGGCCGAGGTTCCCACGAATACAGCGAGGCGCAGGCGACGCCATTCGGGCAGTGCGGCATCGAGCTCCCGTGAAAGGTCTTGCGCTGCGCTGCCGAGCAAGCGCGCCGCGCGATCCGTGGCATCGAAGCTGAGGAGCGTGTCATCCACAGCGCCGACCAAGCGCGCGGAGTCTGGCGACGCGCGAAGTGCGATCGGTGCGGCGGCGCCGACTTTACCCACAGAGAAAGCCGCTTCGGCACGACCCAGCGCGCAAAGCCCCGCGCTCGCCACGATGCTCACGCTCGTCATGGCGATTCGATCGCAGACAAGCGGACGGCAAAAAGCACGTCCGCTTCCGCGGTCAACACCAAGAGGTCCGGGACTCCCTCCGCGACGAGGAGCGCGCCGAGCGCGATCGCGTGCAAGCCGACGGCCTCGAAATAGCCGCGGTGTTCGAGCACCCGCTGACGCCGGACTCGCGTCCACGGGCTCGCTCCGAGTCGAGCCAGAATTGCGTCCGCGCCTTGAGCCAGGACGAGCAACGCGCGCGACTCGTCGAGCGGCGGACCTAAGGCCAACGACTGCGGGCGAAGGCCAGAGCGATGCTCTTCGACGGCCACGATGCGCGCGAGCGGGCGAAGCCCGCGAGCCGCGGCAACCGCGTCGCGCTCCACGACGATGAAGCCCCCACCCTCACTGCGCGGCGCGGCCTCGGCGCTCAAGAACGCGGGAGCCAAGCTTTGGACAACAGAGTCGTGGGCCTCGATCGCGCCCGCGAGCGCGGACCCACACAAACCCAGCTCGACAAGCGCCGCAGCCGTGGCGAGGGAGGCCTCAGCGCTCAGGCCAGACGCGGATACCGCTAGCGCTGGGCCCGTAACACCGAGGTAGAGCGAGAGGTTACCGGCGGCCGCCGACGCCACGAGATGCGGGAATTCGGCGGGTAAGGCCGCGCGCAGCCCCCGCTGAATCAGTCGGTCCAAAAAGCGCAGCGAACGCTCGACGGCGCCGTACGCGCTGCCCAAGACCAGCCCGACCTCGGCGGCGGGCAAGCGCGCAGCGACGAGCGCCGCTTCCGCGGCTTGCGTCGCAAGTCCCGTCGCGCGATCGAAACGCCGCGATCGCCCCGCGTCGAGAGACTCGAACGGGTCCGGAGCCAACGGCGGCGCGGTCGGCACGCCCGTCAGCTCATCGAGACACGCTCTCCCGACCGCGAGCCTGGGCCCCACCAGCGCCGCGCTGCTCACCACCAAAGATCCTTGCCGCGCTGCGGGCAGACGGCGCCGAGCGGCTGAGGGCGCCTCGAAGAGCAACACCGCGTCCAGCCCACCGAAGCCAAACGAATTGGAAAGCGCGGCGCGCAGGGGGCACGCCTCGGCGCGGGACCCCACATAGCGTAGCGCCGAAACCTCCGGTTGTTCGAGGCCGAGGCTCGGCGGTGCGGCGCCGGCTTCGAGGCTCAAGCTGGTGATCACCGCTTCGATGGCACCCGCGGCCCCGAGCGTATGCCCGAGCTGCGCCTTACTCGAAGAGATCCGCACCCCATCCCCCCGAACCCCGAACACACGACTCAGCGCAGCAGCTTCCATGGCGTCGTTGGCGGGCGTGCCGGTGCCATGAGCATTCACATAGTCAATGTCGTCGATGCCCAGACCCGCGCGTTCGATCGCTTCGAGCATCAAACGCGCGGCGCGCGTTCCAGAGGCTTCGGGCTGCGTCACGTGATGGGCCTCGGCGCCGAGGGCCCACCCGCTCAACCAGCCGAGCACGGGCGCGGCGCGCTCTCGCGCGCTCGATTCCAACTCGAGGAGCAGAAAGCCTGCCCCCTCGCCCAGAGTCAGCCCGCGCCGACGCACGTCGAACGGGCGGCAGGGCTCGGGATCCACCAAGCCGAGCGCGCTAAAGCCCGCGAAGGTCATGCGACAGAGCCCGTCGGCGCCCCCCGCCAGCACCGCCTGCGCCTTGCCACTGGCTAGCCAGTGCGCCCCGAGGACAATGGCAGCGGCTCCGCTCGAACAGGCACTGCATACACTCACTGCGCACGCGAACGGCCCGAGCGTGGCCGATAGTCGTCGCTCGACGCTCGACAACGGGTGAGTGAGAAGCCGCCGTGCACGCCCGAGAGCGGCGCTCGCGCCAGCGCCTTCGAGCTCATTCTCGGTCTCGAACATGCCTGCCGTGGTGCCGCCTAGCGCGAGACCTAGGCCGGGGGCGGAAGGGGCCCACTTGGCCTCTGACAAGGCTTCGCGCGCCGCCAACCACGCCAAGAAGTCCGTGCGGTCGAAGTCGGCCGGCATGGACGGCAGGTCTCGAACTTCGGCAGCGAGATGCCCCTGAAGCGCACTCGAATCGAACAGAGTGAGCGGCCGCAGTCCGCTCTCGCCTGCACACAGCCGCGCAAACCCTGGGCGAGCGCCGACGCCGAGGGCGGAGACCATCCCGAGCCCCGTAATGGCGATGCGCTGCGAGGACGCCAGGCGCATGGGTTCAGCCTTCGCGGGCTCGCATCACGAACGCTGCGAGCGCGTTGACGGACGCGAACGCTTCGCGCCCGGCATCGCCCTCCGGCACCGTGACACCGAAGCGCTCCTCGACGAGCATCGCGAGCTGGAGCGCGTCGAGCGAGTCGAGACCGAGCCCTGCCCCGAAGAGCGGCGCGGCCTCGTCGATGTCGGCGGGCTGCTTGCTTCGCAAATCGAGCTCACTCACGAGCAGCTGTTTGATCTCATCCTTCAGAGCAGCGAGCATCCGGCGTTACCTTCAGGCGCGTTCCGCGCGCGCCAAGATATCGCGCACGACGTCTTCGTCACGAACGCCGTCGACGTCCGCGCGATAACCAAGGACCAAGCGGTGACGGAGCGCGGGCAACGCCAAGGCCTTCACATCATCGACGTCGGCCGCAGCCTCGCCGCGCACGGCGGCACGCGCCTTGGCGGCTAGCACCAGAGCTTGGCTGCCACGCGGTCCAGCCCCGAAGCGCACGTATTTTTCGACTGCGTTCGGTGCATCGCTCTGGCCGGGACGCGAAATCCGAGCGAGTCGTACGGCCAGGTTCACCGCGGCTTCGGTCGCCGGAATGCGCGGCACGAGCCGACCGATGGCGCGAATTTCATCGGCCGTCACCACGGCCTCCAACGTGGGCGTCTGTCCGGAGGTCGTGCGACGCGCAATCTCGCGCTCTTCGTCCTCCGAAGGATACTCGACGTGAACCTCGAGCAGGAAGCGGTCGAGTTGCGCCTCGGGCAACAGGTACGTGCCCTCCTGCTCGATCGGATTGCGCGTCGCAAACACCTGAAAGGGATCGGGCAGAGGATGAGTGTGCCCGCCAACGGTCACGTTGCGCTCCTGCATCGCCTGCAATAGGGCCGCCTGCGTCTTCGGTGGCGTGCGGTTGATCTCGTCCGCCAAAACCAAGTTCTTGAAGATCGGTCCAGGCATGAAGCTGACGCGCGGCCGCGCGCCGACGTCGTCGGCGTCGTTCAAGACGTCGGTGCCAGTAATGTCAGCGGGTAAGAGGTCGGGCGTGAACTGGACGCGTCCAAAGGACAATCCCAGGGCTTGAGCCATGCTGCCCACGAGCAGCGTCTTGGCCAGGCCTGGCACCCCGACCAAGAGCGCATGCCCGCGCGCGAGTAGGGTGACGAGGAGCGCATCGACCACGGCGTCCTGCCCGACCACGACGCGGGAAACCTGCTCTCGCAAGCGGGTACAAGCCTTGGCGCAGCGATCGAGTAGTTCGGCGTCTTGAGCGACGAAGGTGGGTGAGTTCACTTGAGAAGCTGGGGGGGAACGGCGTGAGGCCGGGGCGCGAGCTTAGCACTCTTGCTCGGCGCGGCGGCGGCCATCCGGGTGCCCGGTTGCCGAGCCGACCCAGCACGTGTAAAGCCCTCGCGCGATGCAGGCAGCCAAGAACGGCGACAACTCGACCGCCCGTGCCACTCCCGGCGTGGTGGTGGAGCGCCCACCGCCGGGCCTGGAGCGCGGCCACGCTGCGGGTCCCCGCTGGCTCATCGCTGGCACGGGCCTGATTGCACTCCTCTTGTTGCTGGCCTTCTACGTGCGCAAGGCCCAGCGAAGGCGAAACTCATGAACCGCTTCGTTCGACGCTTGGTCGTCGCCATGCTGTTTGGCGTCGCCGTGTACGGCGCCATCGTGCTCTACACGGGCCTGGCGAAGACTCGCGATAGCCTCACGAATTTCGAATGGAGCGCGTTCGCAGCAGCGCTAACCCTCGCGAGCGTCAATTATCTGGTTCGCTTCCTGAAGTGGCAGTATTACCTGAAGCGCCTGGGCGTCACCAAAGTCGCCACCCTCGATAGCTTGCTGGTGTTCCTGTCGGGCTTCGTGCTGACGGTGACGCCAGGCAAGGTCGGAGAAGTCTTCAAGAGCGCGGTGCTCGAAAAGACGCACGGTGTGCCAGTATCTCGCACGGCGCCGATCGTCGTGGCCGAGCGCCTCACCGACGCGATCGGCGTGATCGTGCTGATCGTCCTTGGCAGCTCCGCGTTCGCAGGGGGGCTCGGCTGGGCCATCGCCGGTGTGTCGGCGGTGTCGGTCGGCGTGATCGCGATTGTCTGGGAGGCGCCCGTCAATGCGCTGCTCGCTCGCCTCGATGCGCGCGGCGGCGCGGCCGCGCGGATCGTGCCCAAATTTCGGGAGGCCTACGCGAGTCTGCGCGTGGTCGCGGGACCCGCAGCGCTCCTGATTCCCACCTTCCTGTCAGTGGTGGCTTGGAGCGCGGAGGGCGTCGCGCTGTACATGATTTTGGAGGGCTTCCACGCCAACATCGCGCTCGGCCGCAGCCTGTTCTTTTACTCCACGGCAACGCTGGCGGGTGCCCTGGTACCGCTGCCGGGTGGCCTCGGCATCGTCGAGGGCATGATTCGCGAGCAGCTCGTGCACCTGAGCCATGTCGGGGAAGGAACCGCGACGGCAGCCATGCTGCTAATCCGCTTCGCGACGCTGTGGTGGGCCGTGGCGGTCGGCTTCATGGCGCTGTTCGCGCTTCGGCTGCGCTACCCAGACAAGCTCGGCGACGCCTCGCGTCTCGAGCCAGCTCGAACAGACCCCTGAAAAGTCAGCCCAGTCGTCGCAGCGCGTCGAGGGCAGTCTGCATGTCGGCGGGCAACGGGAGCTCGAAGCGCAGGCGCTCGCCCGAGCGCGGATGCACGAAGCCGAGCGCGGCCGCGTGCAGCGCCTGGCGACCGAGCGCGCTGGCAATGGGCGCCAAACTCTCTGGCATTTTCTGAGGACGGTACAGAGGATCGCCCAGTAGCGGCGTGCCCACCTGCTCGAGAAGATGCACGCGGATCTGATGAGTGCGCCCGGTCTCGAGACGACATTCGACGAGCGCCGCCTGGTCGCGCGCCAAGCGCTCGATCAGCGCGACGTGGGTGATAGCCGTCTTGCCTTCGCGCACGCGCGAGCTGAAGCGTAAGCGTGAGCGCGGGTCGCGTCCGTAGAAGGTGCTCACATGAGTCACGCGCGGTACGCCGATGGTGATCGCCCGATAGCGTCGCTCCACGCTGTGCGCGGCGAGCTGCGCCTTGAGCGATTCGCGCGCGGAGGCGTTCTTGGCGACGACCAGAATGCCGCTCGTATCCTTGTCGATGCGATGCACGATTCCGGGGCGCAATAGGCCGTCCGCATCGTCGTCGTCCTCAGCGCTCGGTGCGGAGAACGAGTCGCGCGCCAAGAGCCCATTGACCAGCGTCCCGCTCGAGTGCCCGCGCGCCGGATGCACCACTAAGCCAGCCGGCTTGTCCACGACGAGCACATCCTCGTCTTCGTAGAGGACGCCGAACTCGACGCTAGAGTCGGGTGTGCTGGCGCTCGGCGCCGGAGGGCTGGGATCGACATCGATCACACTCCCCTCACCGACGAGATCACGCGCCCGCCGCGCCACGCCGTTCACCAGCACGCGGCCCTCCTCAATCCACCGCTGAATCGTCGCCCGTGAACTGCCAGCGCAGAGCTCGGTCAGCACTTTGTCGAGGCGCTCGCGCTCCATCGCGCCGAGCACGAAACGCTGTCGACTCACCAGATGCGGCTCTTGATGTGCCCTTTCGACTTCACCAAAATGTCGACGAGCGCTCGATCGTAGTAGTTGCGGTGATAGAGGTCTGGGGAAACGCGGCTCTTGTAGAGCGCTCGCCCCTCCTCGATCTCTTCGGAAAGTTCGTCGAAGAGGCGATCACCCTCGATGCCGCGGATGATCTTCTCCTCATTATAGAGCGAGAGATCACTTGCGATAGCGCGAGCCAGGCGTCGAGCGGCTTCCTCGGTTTCGATCAGCGGCATGCCGCGAAGTATCACCTGCCCCGCCTCGCCCTGTCAAAAGTCGCGCTAAGACGGCGCGCTCCCCAATCCGACGCGCCGCCCTGGATGTGGCCACCAGCGCCCTCCGAACAGGGCAAGCCCCTCGGCGGCCAGCGGGATGAGCACCAAAACGCACACCAGCCCATACCGCCCGGCGCCGAAGAATACGGCGTGCGTCGCGATCGTGGCGCCCACCGTGGCCCCCGCCGCCAGGGCCACGGGCCTCTCCCAGATCTTGGCGCCGAAACAGGCGACCAGCAGGAGCAACAGCACGTGACTCAGCCAGGCCATCGGGAGCAGAACGAGCGCCGCCACCGCTGCGATGGCCCGCCGGCTTCGCGGATAGGGCCCCTCGCCGCGGCCCAACGCCAACAACGCGAACAACAGCGAGACTCGCTCGACCAGTCCCTCCGCCAAGCCCAGCGCCAACGAGCTCCGCTCAGGAAACGCGCCTGGGTTGGACGTAGATAGATAGTGGCCGGGCGCTCCCGACCAGTCGAAGGTGGCGCGCAGCTTGGCGGGGATCAGCCCCACGAAGTGACCCGGCCGCGACATCACGTTGCGGAGCCCAGCGCGACCAAAGCACTGATCCTTCCCGGCCTCACCGAATTCGTTGCGACACTCCACTGGAACGCCAAGCTCCTCGAGCGAAACCCAGCGCCCGTTCGCCTTCTCGGCTGAGCCAATGAACAGGTTCCAGCCGCCATTGGCGCTGACAAAGGCACAGCGGTCGAGCCGAGCACAATTTCTCAGAGTCCAAGGCAGACACACGAAAATCGCCAGTGCCGTGACCCCCAATGCGCGACGAAGCCGCGGCCTCCCGGGTGCACGACTCGAAATGGCACCAAGTACCGGCGCCACCAACAGCGCCTGCGGGCGAATGAGCACGAGTAGACCGCTCAGAAAACCAAGGCCCAAGACTGGCCATGCTCCGCGCCGCTCCCTGGCGCCGACAGCAAGCGCCGCGAGGAGCGCGATCAGCGCGGCGGTAATGCCTTCCGTCATGAGAGCGGGCGTATAAAAGAGGAGGCTCGGGTGGAGCGCCGCGAGCAGTCCGCCGGCGAGCGCAGGCCCGCGCGGAGCGACCGTTCGGCAAAGACGATAGGTCGCGATTGCACCCACGACACCGATGACGGCGTTGAGCAACATGGCGCTCTCGGGCCTGCTGCCGAAGAGCGCATAGGCCACGGCCATCAGCGCGGGGTAGCCCACGGGGTAGTGAGCCGCGTACGTCACCACACCATCGGGCCAGAGCCAGGTGTATCCGAGGCCGTGCGAAATCCGCTCGGCGACGACGTGGTAAAAAGTGCCGTCGTCAGCGGGTGGAAATCTGCCCCACGCCCAGACGACCAGCGCTAATCGCGAGAGAACGGCGACCGCGACGACGATCATCTCGTCCACCGAACGCGGGCGGTCGCTGTACCACGCCCGCCCGTTGCTCATGGGAATTCGCCGAGCAATCCAAGCGACTTCAGGTCCGACACGAGCTCGCACGCCGGCAGGCCGACCACGTTCGAATACGAGCCGTCGATGCGTTCGACTAGGAATGAGCCGATGCCTTGCACGGCGTAGGCGCCAGCTTTGTCCAGGCCCTCGCCCGTTGCCGCATAGCGACGCAGCTCCTCCTGAGAGGCCGCGCGCATGGTGACCTTCGATTCCACCGTGCGACACACTCGGCGCGTTTCGGGTGCGTCTGCGCTGGCCACGGCATAGCGCGTGAACACGACGTGCGTTCGGCCCGCCAATTGGGAAAGCAGCGCCTCCGCTTCCGCCACGTCGCACGGCTTCCCCAGAATGCGCTCCCCCAACACGACGGAGGTATCGGCGACTAACACCGCCGCCACGCTCACGCGATCGGCGCGTTGAAGCACGCGAGCGAGCTTCGCCTCGACAATCCTTTCCAGATAAGCAAACGGCGCTTCGCCGGGCAGCACATCTTCGTTGATGTCCGCTGGACTGACCCGGATCGGAATTCGCAGGCCTGTCAGGATCTCTCGGCGCCGAGGCGAGGCCGAACCCAAGAGCAGCGGTCGGTCATTTTCAATCACAGCTCCGCGCATGCAAGAGCCCCGGCCCTGCGTCAACCGACCTCAGCGGCAATCACCCCTGAAAAGGCGGCGGCAATGCTATCGTGCTTCGATGCGGCACCCGCTGGGTCCCTATCTCGTGGTGCTGACGCTGAGTGTCTCGAACACGGCTCGGTCAGTCGAGTGTCACCCCGCGAGCGGCATTAGCTCCTGCGTGGACGCCAATGCACTCTGGCTCGCGCCTGGTTCGGCGCGTTGGCTTTCTCTCTCGAGCCCCGAAACAACGAGCCCCGGACGCGTCGGCTTTGCCCTGGCCACGCAGCGGGCGACGAAGCCGCTGCGCTTAGTCGTGCCGAGCCAAGCCGACGATGGCCGCGAAGTCCAGGTGATTCGCGCCTACACCGAGCAAGATCTGGAACTCAGCATCGGGCTCACTACGGATCTCGAGCTCGGGCTGAGCTTTCCCGTTGTATCGCGACAAACGGGCGCGGGTAGCCAGGGACTCACCGCGCAAGCCAGCGCCCCGCTCGACCCGGTCGCCGAGCGCGACCCGCGTCTGAGCGTCGCGCGTCGGCTGCGGTTGAGCGAAAGCGTGAACCTCAAGCCGAGGCTCGAGCTCGCGCTGCCGTTCGGCAATCGCGCGGCGTTCGCGAGCTTTGGAACGACGACGTTCGCGCCGGCCCTACCCGTCCACTTGAAACTCGGCCGCTTCGCCAGCGTCGCGGAAGCGGGCCTGCGGGCGAGAGCGGGCGTGGACCTTGGGAGCGTGCACTTTGGGAGCCAAGCGCTCTTCGCGTTGGGCGTCTCATTCGAGATCCTTTCGCAGCAGCTATTGACGCTGAACGCCGAGGCTTTCCTGCTGCCGAGCCTCAGCCAGGCCTCGAGCGCGCGCGGAGAGCGCGCCGGCATTCAGACGACGCTCCTCCCTGCCGAGTATCTGTTCTCGTTGCGCTCACGGCCGCAAGCCGATGCGCCGTGGTCCGTAGCCGTCGCCGCAGGCGGAGGGCTCGCGCTATCGACCGAGGATTCTGCCGTCGGCACGGAGCGCTTCATGGCGCCCACGACTCCAGCGCTACGCCTGCTCGCCGAGGTCCGATACGCGCCGAGTGACTGAGCGCGCTCGGAATCCGCATGCCGGCGCACAGAGCGTCAGAAGAGGCGTTCGC
Source organism: Sorangium sp. (assembly GCA_019695485.1). Lineage (GTDB taxonomy): Bacteria > Myxococcota_A > Polyangia > Polyangiales > Polyangiaceae > PMG-095. The sequence continues at coordinate 10,663 of JAEUAF010000200.1, read as the reverse complement.
GGATGTAGATTTGGTCGCCCGCCTGGAGCGGCACGTCGGCGGCACGGCCCACCATGATCGGCGCAATGCTCAGGCGGGCGGTATACGTCTTACCGTCGTCCGCGCGGCGCGTGACGGTCACCTTGTCCTCATCCGCGATCGCGGTCAGCCCTCCCGCCAGTGACACCGCCTGAATCAGGGTCATGCCGGGTGAAAACGCGTAGCTACCGGGCTTCGCAACCTGCCCGAGCAAGGTGACACGTTGGCTGTGGTATTCCTTCACCGCCACGATCACGCTCGGATCCGTGAGGATCTTCAACTCGATCAGCCGAGCGCGGATCGCGAGCGCCATCTCGTGCGGCTCCAAACCGGACACCTTGATGCCGTGTGCGTACGGGATGTCGACGCTGCCGTCGGACGCCACCGTGTACTCCTTTGGCAGATCCTTCTCCCCAACGATTTCGATCGTGAGGATATCGCCAGCCCCAACGAGGCTGCGCTCGGACGGCGGAGGAAGGTTCACGCGCGCCGTCTGCGCACCACCGCAAGCACTCGCAAACGCGAGAACGGTGACAGCGAACAACCGAAGCAGAGCTGAAACCAAGCGCGCTGCCCGAGGCGCGCTAAACGCTTTCACATGAACCAGCGCAGGCCGATGAATGCTTGCCATCGAGAGTAGTCGAGGTTGTCCACGGGGGTGGCCTGGGCAAGCCTCGGATTCAGGCGGTCACTCATGTTCTGGTCGAACATGACCGTGCCGTTGAGTCCAAATGAATTGCTGAAGCGGTACTCGGCAAACAACCGCGCAGCGATGCGGTTCTGCGTGAACGCCTCGTAGGCAACGCCTCGCGGAAAGCTGTAGTGGTTGAAGGCACCATCCAGCGTGCTCACGAAGGCGCCACCTTGGAAGTACACGAGCTGCGCATACCCGCCCGTGCGCGTGTAATACGACGAGATATAGCTATTGCTGATCTCGCGAACCATGCCGAGCGCGATGGTGGAAAGGCCCGTGGTTGCTGCTTGCGCGTCGAGCCCCGGCGGAGCCAGCACGAAGTACTTCGCCTCGGCGGCAGCCAGGATGGTGTCCGCGTTCTGCGGAGCGCCCTTGTAAAAGGACGACTCCCAACCGACCATCCCCAGCAGGGAGACCCGCGGCGTTATCAGACCATTGAGCCCGACTCGAGAGCGCAAGGTATCGCCGTCAGCTGGGGCGGGACTGCTGCCATTCCCCGTGTAGCGAATGAAGCGATACTCTCCGTCGTAGATTAGCGCTGTTCGCGGCAAAAACCGCCAACGACCACGGGTCTGAATGGCGTGCTGAAGGTTATCGTAGTTCTTGAAGTTCGAGCTCTCGAACATGTTGTAGGTGAGCTCATACCCAAATCGCCACTCGAACAGACCCCCACCGGGACGCCAGGTGAGCCCGGCGCCAGCGCGAATCGAGTCCCGATCCCACACGGAGACCTTATTGCAGCCAGCGTCTAGACATTGCGAATCCGGTGAGGGTTGCGCAACCCGCTGGTAGTCGACGAACAGGTCCTCACCCATCGGTCGCTGCGGCATGATGTCGAGACGCAGGTTAGCGCCGACATTGATCGGATTCTGAACACCACTGCGATCGAGCGTCGCAGAATCGTTGGAATCGACCGCGAACAGTCGACTGTAGTCCGCGAATATCGAGGCGCGCGCAATCACCGCTGGCGGCGTCCCCGGATTCAGACCGCGGCGCTCCGCACCCAACGTACTCAGCGAGAGCGACGGAGTGACGCGGAGACGGTAGATCGAAATGACGTTCTCGTTGGGAGTGCCGTCCCCAGCGCGCAAGAAGTAGTTGGTGTCGTAGCCGAACTCGGCGCCGAGCCCCGGATGTAGCTCCAGGTTTCCCGTGCGAATGCCCATGCCCTCACTGGCACGACGATCAGAGAGCCAGGCTTGCGCGTGGGCGGGCAGAGGAACTGCGGCCGCAGCAAGCACCGCCGCCAGTACGAGGCGCTGTTTCATGATGAACTCGATCCGTTTCCTTCAGAACTACGACTAAGGGCGACGCCGCTTCGAACTACAGCGTGGGACTGCTGAGCGTGGGAGGCGTGTTGACGACCGTGTCGTCCGGGAACTCCGAAGGATCCGTACTCGGTATATTCGAGTCGACGTTTACGACAACCCGAGAGTCACCGACGAAGCCCGTCTCTTCGCCGATGCATTGGTTGGCTTCGCTCACCAGCGACTTCACACGCTCGCGCAACACCTGCACGACAGTGAACTCATGCTTCGTGCGGTCGGCATCGTTCTGAGTCGCAGCGGCATTGAGCGCGTCCAAGCGATCAGTTGCTGTGCGAGTCGCGAGGTCGATCTGGTTCAGCTTGTCATTTAGACACAGCACACGAACCACGTCTCGGCGCTCACGTGCCTCGCCCAACTGTCGCCGCACGACCGTTGCGCCGCGCTCCATCTCGGGGACGAAGCCCTTTGCTGAACTCACCATTTGGGCCGGCGTCAGGGTGGCGTCGCGCGCCGCACCGAGCTCGACCGGCGGCTTAGCGGGCACCGGCGCGGGCGGACCCGCGGTTTGCGCGCTTGCAACGCCGGCAACAGCCAGCAGCAAAAGTAAGATTGGCAGCCCTCGCGGCTTAGCGGTCGATCCCATTTGACCTCTTAGCCTCCCTCAGGTCGATGGAAGCTTGCGGAGTATAGGAAGCCCATCCCGAGTCTGTCAACGCAGTGAGTCGTGCGAAACTCCGTGCGGTTTCGGGAGCTTCCCGGCCAGCGGGTAGGCCCGCCTCTGGTTTCTTCATCGCACACGGTCACGTCGCATCAGGTGCCAACAGGCTATCCGGCGTTCATTACGACCGCCAAAGAGTCTGGAAAAGTCCCTGTCGGCTACTGCTTGACGAACGTGACGGGCACTTGAATAACAGCCGATCCGCCCTCCGGCGCATCGAACTGCGCCGCCTTGGCCCGCGCTTGAACACAGCTGATGACAGACTGCGGCAGGTTCCCTGATGGAGTCGGAATCACGTTCCGCACCTCGCCGCCCGGACCGACTTGAATGGCCAGCCGGATGCTGCCTGCAGCGTCGGGATTTTCGTTCAGGCCGCGCTGATAACAGGCCCTGAAGCCGGCGCGCATTCCCGCCACAACGCGAGCAGCGTTGCTGACCGAGCCACCGCTCACCGCGGCGCCACCCACGTTCGCCGCGCCCTTCGGTCCAGCTACTTTAGCAGCCGCACCGGTGCCTTCGGTACCGGCGCCGCGCCCGGTGGAGCCGATGCCAGCAAGCCCGCCGCCCGTCGCGCCCGGACGGAGGGCACCACCGCCGCCACCGAGCTTCAGATCACCCGAACCGACGCCCACGCCGGCGCCGCTCGCCGCCGCCTGATCGAGCGCCCCTGTCGCAACCTCACCGCCCTTGAGCACGCCAGCCGTCGCCGGCCCTTGCGTCGAAAGGGCGCCAAGAGTCGCCATCTCGAGTTGCTCGAGCTGGTTCGAAACCGCAGCGGCCTCTTTCTGACTCATCGGTGCAGCGGGCCCCTTTTGCGCGGGCGCGGCCGCCTTCGCAGGCGCTTCTTCCTTCTGCTCGGCGGGCTTCTCGTCCTTCGCCTCCTCGGGTGGCTTCTCCTCCACGGGAGGCGGAGGCGGCAGGTTCTTCAGCGAATCGATGAGGCCTGCGACTGCCACCTCGTCATCGACCACCGGATCAAGCCAATCCGAGTAGATGGCGCCGAGCAGCATGAAGTGAAAGAGGAACGAAAACGCCGCGATAATCGTGCTGTTCCAATCGATCGCACTCGCGCCACGCAACACAGCAACGGGCAACTGCGGCTTGGGCTGCACAGGGGGCGGCGCCACGAACTGAAACAGAAACGTGGTGTCGCCAATGACGACCTTGCCGCGCGAGTCTTCCGTCAAGCGGATCTGATGGGCGCCCTGCGAGGTGCGACGCGCCTGCCCCTTCAACACATTCAGATCAGAGATGCCGGTCGGCAGCGCGATCCGACCCTGCATGCCGTCGAGGAAGTTCAGGTGGTAGTCGTTGCCGACCAGCTCGAACAAGCGGAAGCTCGACGGCACGGCTGAGCTCGCGATCACGAACAAGTTCTTCTCGCTCGGGCCGACTGTGACGTGGCTTCGCTGCTTGATGATGCGCTCTTCGAGCACGCGCCCGCCCTGCACGACACCGATTCTGAGAACCTTCGGTCCCGTTGCGGCGACGGCGCGCATCACCGCAGTCATCTGGCCAGGACGTTGAGAGGCACCGGACTGCTGATGGGGCTGAGTCATGCGAGAAAGCCTAATTTGCCGGTTGGCGAGGAGCGCACAGGACTCCGAGAGTGGTGTCTGGCGCGATGTTCCCGTGAGCGTTCGAGGTTAGACCCAAATTGCCGAGCAGCGCAATTTCCAATTGTTCGCTGGACGATTGTCAGACGCTCACGCCTTCGGCCGGACGCAGCGCCGACGCCAATTGCCTCCGCACCAAAACTGAAACGCTGCTCCAGCGCGAACGAATGCGGCGCGATTCGAGGCTGGCCAAACGGCCGAGGTAAGATATGCCCATCGTGCCCACCACACCGGCGCCAAAAGCCGCCCCCGCGTATTTCAGCGAGTGCAAGCTCGGGCTGCCAGCGACGCTGAGCAAGGCAAGCGCTGTCCCACTTGCGAGCGCGGCACGAGCCAGAGCCGACGCCAACTCTGGTAACGCGCGCGTCTCGCCATCAATTCCGCGCAACAGTTCATCGAGCTCTGCTTCGAGCCTTGCGGGTGCGGAATCTTCGCCGGCCTCACGAAGCAACTGCGCCTGAACGGCGGCAGGCTCCGGCGACTCCATTCGCCGCAGACGCCTCACGCGTGCGAGCATCACTAGGACGCAGGCGACACTCAAGACCCACGCAACAATCGCGTACGGCAAAGCGTGGCGCCTCGCGGCTCAGAACGGATCGTGCGAAATCGCTTTTTCGATCCGATCGATGAACGGTTGCCTGAGCTCGCCCAAGGTCAATTTCGGCTGGATGCGGCTCACGTCGACAGCGGCAATCGGCTTCTGCACGCGGCCAACGATCGTCACCTCACTGATCGTTACGACGCGACTCTTCTTCTGCGCGGACGCGAGCCCGGACCAGAAGGGCGCGGCCAGCACGGCCAGAACGAGTAATTTTCGCTTCATGGGTACCCTCGTCACTTCTTCGGCGCCGGGGCGCCGGCGGGGGTGGCGCTCTGCATGCTGCCAGTTGCGGGTGCGGCGGCTGGAGCAGGTGCAGCGGCCGGCGTGGCGGCGGCAGGCGGGGTTTGGGGCGCCTGCGCTGCAGCCTTTGCCTCGTCGTCCTTGGCCTGCAAGAGCCCTTTCTTGGTTTTCGCGCGCGTGATGAGCTCATCGGTGTCGTCATTGGCACCCGCCTGACGCGGCTTGAGCTTCTTGAACTTCTCGAGTTCATCGATGGCACGGTCGACCGCTTGCGCAGGGGCCATGCCCGGCACGCTGTCTGCGGTGAGAAAGAGCACGCCGAGGTCGTAGTGCACTTGATAGAGCGATGGGTCCTTTACGGCCACCCACTCGAGCTCCCGCCTCGACTCCGCAACCTTGCCAAGCAAACGGTACGCGTCGCCCAGATTCAGATGCGCGATCACGTGATCGATCTGGTAGCGGAGCGCCCCTTCGAGCAGCGGCGCTGCTTCAACGGGGTTGCCAGACTCGAGCAGGTAGGTGGCCAAGTGGACGCGTGCCTCAACCAAATCGGGCCGCAAATCCAGGGCTTTTCGCAGCTCATCCATAGAAGGGCCGCGTAGTCCTTGCTCCTTGTAGATCAAGCCTCGGATAAGATGCGCTTCCGCATTGTTCTTGTCGCGCGGGGGATTCTCGGGCCCGTAGCCGTCGAGCACCCCTTTTAGCGCGTAGAGCGCGAGGTCCAAACGCCGGGACCGGTAATGGTCCCGCGCGATAGTCACCATCGCCGGACGAAAGTCGGGATTCTTCTTGAGCGCTTCCTGGGCGTAGCGCTGAGCGGCACCCGAATCGCCCTGGATGGACTTGATTTCGGCCATCGCCGCGGAGACCGCCGCGCTCTTCGGCATCGCGCCAAGCCGCCCGTTCACGTACTCCACCGCTTCGTCGGAGCGGCCGCTGCGCGCCAGAAGGACGGCGTACGAAAAGATCGCCGGCTCGTAGTCAGATACGATTAGCGTCGCTTGGCGGTACGCCGCCAGCGCGCCCGTCGTGTCCCCCAGGCGCTCCTTCACGACGCCCAGCGAATAAAACGCTTGATAAGCCTTCGAATCTGACTGGGTGGCTTGAGTAAACTGGGCCTTGGCCGCGGCGAGATCACCGTTCTGGAACGCCGTCATCCCAGCTGCGTACGCGGTGGCGGCGGCGCCCTCGATCCGCGGTCGGGCCGAAACAGCTTCGCCGCTGGTTGGGGCGTCGCTCACCGAAAACTGCTGCCCCGGAGTCGCCGGCGTTGGGGCAGCTGTCGGCTGCGGCGGAGGCGCCTCGCCGCTTGGGGTCTTCGCGGGAGCAGCCGCCTGGGAGCCACACGCGGCCAGCCACAGCGAAGCAGCTGCGAACGCCGCCCGCGAACAAAGGCTGATGGCCGCTCGGGCTCCGATTCGAGTTCGCACGCTCATTGGATACTCACTGGCAAGGGGGGCGGGGCACCCACAGGTTGGGGCGATACGACCTGGCCAGGGCGCATGCGCAGGAACATCCCGTCCGTGTAGTTCAGGTCCTTCACGCCCGCGGTGTACTGCTTCATCTTCGCCTCACCGATGACGTCCGTGAAGAATGCCAAGCGGCGAATGGCGCGTGTCACAGCGGGATTCGAGACGCTGTAGCGGCGCGCGACGATGACGGCCTTGCCATAGCGGTCGACCATCAAGTCGTCAGCACCGCCAAGCTCCTTCTCGCGAGCGTCGCGCCAGCCTTGCTGCACGGACACCCGAATTTCATCGGCCTTGGCCTGGAGATCGGGGTTGTCGCTGTTCTCGGCCTTATTCAGGAGCGCGTCCTGCTTGGCATCGAACATCTTCAACTCAGGAGGCCGGGTATTGTAGAGCCCGGTTCGCACCGAGTCCCAGACCGTCCCCTGCCGTGCCAACGCGGCCGCAGTCCATTCGGCAGACACGTAGGCGTCCACGACGTGCTGCAGCTTTTCGTCCCACTTCTTGGCTTCGACGACGTCCGCTCGATACTTCTGCATGACCTCGACGACGGTGCCGCGATAGCGATGCAGCCCGGCCTCGTAGTCGAACTTCTTCGATAGCTCTTCGTCTACCAGCGAGAACTCACCCTCGGCCGCCATACCAGCCTCGCGGGATCCGAGCGCGCTGCTCTTGCCGGCTTCCTGTGGTGCGAGTCGCTTCCACTTGTCGAACGCGGCGATTGTCGTGTCCCACCACTTGTTGGTGTCTCCGGCCATCACCGCCTTGCGCGTGCGCGCCGACCAGTAGGCCGCTTGGACCACGTACTGTGCGGCCGCGTCCTTGTTCTTGTTGGCGTTGTAATAGTCCTCCATCGTGCGTTGCGCTGAGCGCCGCGCGGTCGCGTTGGCGCCCTGGTCGGCGCCGTACTGGTCCCAGCGCTTGAGATCTGCGCTCGCCACGATGAAGTCCGCCTCGGCCATCTCCTTGGGTGAGGCACCGAGCGCGAGGAACCGTTCCCGCGCCCGCGTCATGCCGGTCCGGTCGCCGAGACTCGCGTACAGCGACAGCGCCTGGTGGGCAGCTTCCCGACGATCGGCCTGCTTGAAGCTCCCGTTGTTGCTGATCTTGTCGTAGGTCTCCGCAGCGCGCGGATAGTTGAAGAACAGCACGTACGCCGCAGCGAGTGCGTCGTAGGCGTTCTTGAGATACCCCACGCGATCCTCGAACTTCTTCGGGTTCGGGGGCACCGGGGGCTGAGCCTTGGGATCCCCATTCTTCAGCTTCGACAGCGTTTGCTCGCTGCCATAGCGGGAGATGAAGAGCTCGTACATCTCGATGGCTTTGTCGTACTCACCCACTTGCTTGTAGGCGAACGCGCCGTTCATCGCGGCTTCGGGCGCCTCGTCGCGATCGGGTGCGGCGTCCAAAGCGACCTTGTATGCGGCGGCGGCCTCGCGCCACTTCTTGGCGCGCTCGGGGCCGTCGGGCATCTTCTCGGCCTCTTCGTAGAGCTTGCGGGCATCGAGGTAAGCGACGCCTTGCTTCACCGGTTTGCGGATGGCGTCCTCTGCCTTCTGGGTCTCCGCGTTGTAGGCGCAGCTCTTCCCTTCGGCGAGCTTGCGGCTCTCGTCGGCGTTGCCCTCGAAGTTGCTCATGCTGATGAGCTTTTCCCAGGACTTGTAGCCCCACTCGTTCTTGCCGCAATACTGCTCATAGAGCGGTGTAAAGCGCTTGCGAGCGGCGTCGAACTGCCCGTAGACGAAGTCGAGATCCGCCGACTGAAATGCGTACAATAAGCCGTTGTGTTGGGGATCGCGATCGAGCGCGATGCGCTCGTTGTATTCGTCGCGAGCGCGAATGGCCGCCTCGACCTGGGTCGGGATCTCGCTCTTTACGACCTTGCGGCCCTCGCCCTCGCCCTCGAAGCGCACTTCCGTCCGCTTCTCGAGCCCTTGTTGGCCTTTGCTCTGCTCGAACTTGCGGTATTCGTCCTCGAGGATCTTCTCGGCGACGGTCACCACGTAGTAGGCAGATGGCTGTAAATACTTGTCGTCCTCGTTCGAATCTCGCACGGTGACGGCGGCTTCACGCGCCAAACGGACTTCCTCGGCCGAAGGGCTGCGTGCCAGCGCAACCTGCAGCACGACGATCCAATAGCGCGAGTCCGCGAGCCAGAAACGGCTCTCGTACGAGTCCATCGCGGTCGGGTCCTGCTCGATGTACGCGGCCCAGCCGGTCTCCGCCAAGCGATACTCCGCGATGGCTTTCTCGATCAGCGAGCGCTGTTCGCCCTCGTCGTTCAGCTCGAGCGCCTTCTCGTAGTAGCCGCGCGCGAAGTTGGTGTGGTCCGCCGCCGCACGCTTGAGCCCACCCTTGACGAGCTGCTCAGCGGTCGCCAGGGCCTCTGGGTCATCCTTGTTGGCGTCGACCCAAGGCGTCGTGCCGACGTATTGGGCAAGCTTGGTGCGCGCCTCGAGTGCCTTGCTCGAGTATTCGGCGCGGGCGGCCGAGCCCTCGGGCGCCAGACGGCCGAGCTGGTCGTAGAGCTCCGCCACTTTGTTCTGCATGACCGGGGCGTCCCGATCCATCGGGAACTTTTGCAGCGTAAGCTCGAGCGTCGCAACCGCGTTACGGTTCTGCGTGATCTCGATGAACTCTTGCGCCAGGGACTTGTAGATCTCGACCGTCCACTTGCGATCCTGAGGGATCAGGGCCGGGTCTTGGACGCGCTTGATGGCAACCGCCATCTTGTTCTCGGCGACCAACGGGTCCGACTCGTTGTCGAGCACGTCGCTGCGCGGAATGTAGGGGTTTTCCGGCGGAGGGCCCTCGAAGTCCACGTAGGTCAGAGAGCCAGCGATGTACGTGTACGCTTCAGAACGGAAATCCGCGCCGGGGTCGCCAGTCTTCGCTTCCTGCTCGTCGGTGTAATAGAGCAGCTTGACGAACCAATCGATGGCCGTGTGATAGCGCTGCTGCTTGAAGTAGGTCCAAGCCTGCTTGTACATAGCGACGCCGAAGATCGGCGGCTTCTTGAACTGCATCGAGTGGTCGTAAGCACTCACCGCTCGGTTCAGGCAGAACGGTCCGCCGCGCGGATCGACCTGATCGAAATGGTAGTTGCCGAGCTGCCACCAGATTTCAGCAACGTACCGCGGCTCCTCGCCGGGTAGCGTGTTCTGGGGGAGAGGCTTGCAGCCCTCGTACGGATCGCTGAACGTGGTCTCTTCGACCCCACCTCCGGGTAGCGTGACCACTTTGTCGGTCTTGGCTTTGGCGGCGGGCTTGAAGGCGACGCGGCCAGCCTTCGCATTGGCTTGATCGAGAGGAAGCGGGTGACGATTGTACCAGTCGTTCCAGTACTTATCGTCGTGATCCTGCGGAAGCAGCGGGACCTCGACCTTGGTCGAGTTCTGCGGGTCGTCTTTCACCTGGTAGCGGGTTGCGCACACGAGTGAGCGCCAAGCCTGCTGGCCCTCGTCGAGTCGCGCCGCGTCGGTGAGCGCATGCCCGAGGTAGTAGTGAACCGCAGCAACCTCTTCGTACTTGGGGTATTCGCGAATGATTCGACGGTAAAGCTGGATGGCCGGTTCGAGGCCGACCGCAATGTCCGTATCCTGCTTTTCGCGGGCACGCTCTTCATAGAGCGCCGCCAGGCGGAACATGGCATCCGGTGACGCCTCCGGATCTGCATTCGCCCCGCTGTAACGCTCGATGAACTTCTCGAGGCGCGCGATGGCCTCGTTGCGAGCCTCCTCCAGGCCCTGCTTCTCGGCGGTGATCTCGCGGTCGAGCGAGGAAAGGACGCGTCGTCGCCGCTCTTCGTAGTGGTGACGCACGATTTGGGTCAGTGTGCGGCGAAAGTCCTTCGCACCGGCCTCGTACTCGCGGGCTTCGTCGAGCAGTAATCGATACGCCTTGAGCTGTTGTTCGGTGGGCGCCGTCGGCTTCGGCACCGCTTTGTGCAGCTTCGCGCTCGACCCCGGAACCTGCGTCGGGCCAGCGCTCGCAGACGCCGCGGCTGAACTTGCGGCGGGCGAGGCGGCCGCGGAAGCGG
>JAEUAF010000191.1 GCA_019695485.1 Sorangium sp. | reverse complement strand
CCGTGCACCGCGGCGGCAACGCTCGTGTGTCGCCCCGCCGCGTGTAGCGCGGACTCGGACTGCGGCGTCGATATGGTGTGCGCCACCGAGACTCAAACGGCTTGCTCCGGGGGCACTGCGCCCGCCTGCGTTGGCGCCAATTGCCCGGCAACGCCGAGCGACGCGGCGACGCCGCCGAGTGACAGCTGTACCACCTCGACGACGCAGATCTGCGCGCCGCGCTGGGCGCTGCCCTGCACGCAAGCGTCGGATTGCGGTGCGGGGTTCAGCTGCGAGAACAACACCTCGTGCGGATGTTCCGGCTCGTCGGGCGGCACTGCGACGCCGGGAAGCTCTGGCTCTGGATCGAGTGGCTCTGGGTCCGCACCCGCGTCAGGCGCGGGTGGTGCGGGGCCGGCAACTCCCGCTGGCACGGCGGGAACGGCGTCCTCCGAGCCCAGCGCCGCTGCTGGGTCCGGCGCCTCTGACTGCGGCTGCACGCCTTCGGAGACCAAGGCCTGTCGCCCGGTGGTGGTCGCCTGCGCGAGCGACGCGGATTGTCTGACAGGTTGGACTTGCCGCGACAACCCGAATGGTTCCTGCTCCGCGAGCTCGGACGGGACGACGAATTGCCAGCCCGCGGATCCGGCGAAGCTGTGCTTTCCGCCGTATTACCAGTTTGCCGAGGCAGGGGGACACAACAGCTCCGAGTCTGGCACGGTGACCTTTGCGACTAAGGACGGCTCGAGCTCCGCGCCGACTGGCGCGTCGTCGAATGGCCCGTCGAGCAGCACTGACAGTGGCGGTTGCAGCATGTCCGCTCCGCGCAGTCCCGCATCCGGCACTCTGTTCGGCGTGTTTGCGGCGGGGTTCGCCGTGGCCTGGCGCCGACGCAACGCGCGCCGACGCGCAGCCTGAATGCGGCGCGCGTCCGTCACGCATCTGTCTCAGCGGCGTTGGGCCGGGGTGCCGCGCTGAGGGACGCGCAAAACTTTCGCTGATGTCCGGCAGAGACGCAAAGTCTTGGCGTGGCGAAAGCATCGCTTCGGCGTAGAGTCGACTCGAAAGACGGGTCGGTTCCATGAGCGAGGACATCAGCGCTGAGCTTGTTTTGCCGAGAGAACGCTGCGGCGAATTGCTCGAGCTCGTGGTCAAAAAAGGCTATCGCCTGATTGGCCCGAAGCTCGAGCAAGGCGCGATCGTGTTCGGACCGTTGCGCGGCGTCGACGACTTACCCGAAGGTTGGACGGACGAGCAGTCGCCAGGTCGCTATCGCGCCGTGCGCCGGAGCGATGCGAGTCTGTTCGGCTATGCTGCCGGGCCGCGCTCTCTGCGGCGGTTTTTCCAGCTGCCCGACGTGGAGCTCGTCGTGCTGCGGCGAGGTCAGGACGGGCCTCGCCTCGATTATGGCAGCGGCGACACTCGGCCGATCGCCTTGATCGGAGCTCGCGGCTGCGACTTGCGCGCGCTCGCCATTCAGGACCAAGTGCTCGCACGTGGCGCCTATCCGGATCCGCGCTACGTCGCACGGCGCGCCAACACGCTAGTCATCGCGGTCCAGTGTACTGAGCCGTCGGGGAGCTGCTTCTGCACTTCGATGGGCGCAGGGCCAAGAGCAGAGCTCGGCTTCGACCTCGCGCTGACTGAAGTGGTCGACGCCGAGCGGCATCATTTCGTCGTCGAAGTCGGGTCCGAGCGCGGGCGAGAGCTGGTCGCCGAGCTCGCCCTCGCGCTCGCGGCGCCCCGCCTGTCCAGCGAAGCGCGCGAGCGAGTGGCGGGCGCGGCCGCGCGCATGGGTCGGCGCTTCGAAGAAGCGGCGGTGCACGACGCGTTGCTCGCCAATTTGGAACATCCCGAATGGGACCGCCTGGGGGAACGCTGCCTCTCTTGCACCAATTGCACGCTAGTGTGTCCCACGTGCTTCTGCACGACGAGTGAAGATCGCATCGACCTCACGGGTGACGTCGTCGAGCGGCACGTTCGCCACGACTCCTGCTTTAGCGAAGAGTTCAGCCATTTGCATGGCGGCTCGGCGCGCGCCTCGATCCGGTCTCGCTATCGGCAGTGGCTGACCCATAAGTTTGCCACTTGGTATGATCAATTCGGCAGTTCTGGCTGCGTGGGCTGTGGGCGCTGCATCACTTCGTGCCCGGTCGGTATCGATGTCACCCAAGAAATTTCGGTGATTGGAGGAGAGCCATGCAAGTTGAATCCTTGAGCCGGGCGCTCGCCGAGCACCCCTTCGTGGCGGGCCTGGGTGAGCCGGAAGTCTCGTTCCTGGCCGGGTGCACCAAGAATCAGCGCTTTGGAGCGGGGGAGTATTTGTTCAAGGAGGGCTCGCCAGCGGACACCTTGTTTCTCCTGAGAGACGGGCGCGTCGCGCTCGAGAGTCACGTGCCGGGCCGCGGCAACGTGAAGCTCGAGACCCTGGCCGCGGGAGATCTGCTCGGCTGGTCGGCGCTCTTCGACCCGCATTCATTCCACTTGGACGGGCGTGCGCTGGAGGCGACCCTCACGTTCGCGGTAGACGCGCGCTGTCTACGCGAGAAAATGCAGAGCGACACCGCGTTCGGCTACGCGCTGACGCGGCGCCTGCTCTACCACGTTCATCGGCGGCTCGAGCGCGCGCGGCTGCAACAACTCGACGTTTACCGGGCTGGGCTCTGATGTTGGAGTTCGAGCGCGATCCCTGGCGCGTGGAGTCTTTGCGCGTCACGCGCGTTACGCGCGAAACCGAGGACACTTTCACGATTGAGCTCGACGCCAAGCCGCGCGCGGGCTTCGTGTTTCAGCCGGGTCAGTTCAACATGCTGTACGCCTTCGGTGTCGGCGAGTCGGCGATTTCAATCGCGGGCAGCGCGGATGAGCCTGAGCGCCTCGTGCATACCGTGCGCGCCGTGGGCGCCGTCACCAACGCGCTCGCCAAGGCGAAGCAAGGTGAGCGGATTGGCGTGCGCGGGCCGTTTGGCCACGGTTTTCCTATCGCCGAGGCGCGCGGCAAGGACTTGCTGCTGATAGCCGGTGGCATTGGCCTCGCGCCGCTCCGTCCGGTGATCTTGTATGCCATCCAACATCGCCCGGAGTTTCGCAGCGTCACCTTGATCTACGGCGCGCGTAGCCCCAAGGACCTGCTGTACCCGCGTGAGCTCCTCAGCTGGGCCTCGCGTTTGCGATTGGAGACGACGGTCGACCGCGCCGAAGACGATTGGTTCGGGCACACCGGTGTGGTCACCAAATTCATCGAAGGCGCGCTCCAGAACCCTGAGTCTACAGTGGCCATGATGTGTGGCCCGGAGGTGATGATGCGCTTCGCCGCGCGTGAGCTCACGACGCTCGGCGTGCCGGAAAAGTCGATTTTCGTGTCGACTGAACGCAACATGAAGTGCGGGGTGGGCCTGTGCGGCCACTGTCAGCTCGGGCCATTTCTGCTGTGCCGTGACGGCCCAACCTTCAGCTACGACCGCATCGGGCCCCTGCTTTCGATCCGGGAGCTTTGAGATGAAGAAGCGCCTCGCTGTGTGGAAGTTCGCGTCCTGTGACGGCTGTCAGCTGAGTCTGTTGGCCTGTGAAGATGAGTTCCTGGCCCTGGCCGAGGCGGTCGATATTGCCTATTTTCTCGAGGCCTCGTCGCGCATCAAAAACGGGCCCTATGACCTGTCGCTCGTCGAAGGCTCGATCACGACTGCCCACGATTTGCAGCGAATCCAGGAGGTGCGGCGGGTTTCGAAGAAGCTGATGACGATCGGCGCGTGCGCCACCTCCGGCGGCATTCAGGCCTTGCGCGATTTCGCCGACATCAAGGAATTCACCTCTGCCGTCTATGCGAGGCCCGAATACATCGAGACGCTCGCTACCTCCACGCCCATCTCGGCGCACGTCTCCGTGGACTACGAACTGCGGGGCTGCCCCGTGAACAAACGGCAGCTCTTGCAAGTAGTGAGCGCCCTCATCAACGACCTGCCGCCTCATGTCGCCTCGCATCCGGTTTGCGTCGAATGCAAGCTTCGCGGCAACGTCTGCGTCACCGTGGCCCAAGGGACGCCCTGTCTCGGCCCAATCACCCACGCCGGCTGTGGCGCGCTCTGTCCGAGCTTTGCCAGGGGCTGCTATGGCTGCTTCGGGCCGGCCGACAGCCACAACGTCGAAGCGCTGACTCGACTGCTCGCTGATCAGCTTTCCGAGCTCGAAATCACCCGCATATTTTCCACCTTCAATAGCGGAGCGCCCGCGTTTCGCGAGCAGCACGACAAACTCGTCCGGCTGCGTGTTCTCGGAAAGCAGGGCTCATGACGCGCACGATCAAGGTCGACTTTCTGACGCGCGTCGAGGGGGAGGGGGCCCTCATCATCCGCTTCAAGGGCAAGCAGCCGAGCTCGGTCGAGCTCAAGATTTACGAACCGCCGCGCTTCTTCGAAGCCTTCCTGCGCGGCCGCTGCGCCTTCGAAGCGCCCGACATCACGGCCCGCATTTGCGGCATCTGCCCGATCGCGTACCAGATGAGCGCCTGTCACGCGATCGAGGATGCGCTGGGCGTCCGCGTGTCGCCCGAGATCCGAGCGCTGCGTCGTCTGCTCTATGCGGGCGAGTGGGTGGGGAGCCACGCCCTCCACGTGTTCATGTTGCACGCGCCGGACTTCCTGGGCATGAACGACGCGCTCGAGGTAGCGAAGATACATCCAGAGGTCGTCAAGGCGGGGCTCTTGGTGAAGAAGGTCGGCAATCTGCTGGTGACGGCGCTTGGTGGGCGCGAAATTCACCCCGTCAATATCAAAGTCGGGGGCTTCTACCGAGCGCCCACGGTGGCCGAAATAGGCGCGTTGGCGCCAGAGATCGAGCAGGCGTTGCTGGCCTTGGAAGGGCAGCTCGATTGGCTCGCTGCGCTGCCGTTTGGGCCCTTCGAGCGCGAATACGAGTTCGTCTCGCTGCGCCACGAATCGGAATATCCGTTCTGCGAGGGGAGAATCGTGTCGAGCGGTGGTGTCGACGTCGCAATTGCCGAATACGAGTCTGTCTTCGAGGAATATCAGGTCCCGCACTCGACGGCGCTTCATTCGCGGATCCGCGAACGCGGCGCCTACCTGTGCGGACCGCTGTCCCGCTTCAACCTGAACTTCGATCGCTTGCGACCCCGCGCAGAGGCCGCGGCGCGCCGACTTGGGCTGACTCCACCCGTGAAGAACCCGTACAAGAGCATCCTGGCGCGCACGGTGGAGCTGGTTCAGGTGCTCGATGAGGCGCTCGAGCTCGTGGATCGTTACCGGCCGCCGGAGCCTGCCAGCGCTCCCTGCGAGCTTTGCGCTGGCAGCGGGCATGGCGCGACCGAAGCGCCGCGCGGAACGCTCTATCACCGCTTCGATATCGACGAAAATGGGGCCATTTTGACCGCAAAAATCGTGCCCCCGACTTCGCAGAATCAAGCGAGCATCGAGGCGGACCTGTTCGCGATGGCGACCTCGTTGGCCGAGCTCCCGCCCCCGGAGGCGCGCCGCTCAGCCGAACACGCCGTGCGCAACTACGATCCGTGCATCTCGTGCTCCACCCACTTTCTCGACCTTCGCATGGAGCAGGAAGCGTGACGTGTCACATCGTCGGCGTGGGCGAACCGACGGCGGGTGACGACGGCGTCGGCCTTGCCGTGGTGGAGCGCCTTCGGTCTCTGCCTTTGCCGGCGGGGCTCGACGTTTGCTCGTTGCGCGACCCGAGTGCGCTCGCGGGACTACTCACGCGGCCGGGGCGCACGCTGGTGATTGACGCCCTCTTGGACTCCGAGCGGGTCGGCGAGGTGCGCTTTCTCGCCCCCGCCGAGCTCTTTGGCGAGTCCCGCGCGCGAGCGATTTCCTCACATGGGGTGGACACTCTGCTGGCAATCGCGCTAGCGCGCGCGCTCGCCGAGCGTGAGCCGCCAGAGGTTTCGGTGCTCACGATCGCGATCGGCCCGCCCACTAAGTTTTGCGTCGAGCTGTCGGGCCGCGTAGCCGAGGCGATCGAGCCTGCCACCCAGGCAGCGCTCGGTTGGGTGCTCGGCAGCGAGAATCCGCAACGCCTGGGCGAGCCGGGGGGCTAGAGTCTGAATCGCATGTGCCTTGGCGTTCCTGGTCGGATCCTCAGTATCGAGGCGGACGAGCTCCGCAGCGCGAGCGTCGAATTCGGAGGGATTCGCAGGTCCGTTTGCCTATTGTGTGTGCCTGAGGCGGTGGTTGGCGACTACGTCGTCGTGCACGTTGGGTTTGCCATCAGTCGCATTGCGGCCGAAGACGCGCAGCGAACCCTCGCTCTGTTGCAAGAGCTGGCCGACTTCGAGGGATCGTTGTCGGAGCCCACAGCTGACAGCTGACACACGTGGGTGCCGGCCAGGCCCTCTCCCCACGTTCTCGTCCGCAAACGTGCGCGTGCCCGTAACGCGCACGGCACGAGTACGTTTGCGGGTCACTAGGAATTCAGCGACACGGACCAGACGGCGGACAGACTGGGCACATTCAGCGTGTTGGCGAGCGGCTCAAAAGGCCAACCTGCGTCCGCTCAGAGCCCGTAGTCCATATTCATCGCGCGACGCATTTCGCGCAGCGTGACATCACCGATTTGGTTCGCCGCCGCGGAGCCCTGCGTCAGCACGCGCTTGACGATCGCGTCCGAGTCCGCCTCGAGCTTGGCGCGGCGCTCGCGGATTGGTCGCAGCGTTTCGTTGAGCGCTTCGGTGAGCGCCTTCTTGAGTGCGCCGCCGCAACCGTCGCCCAGGCGCTCCGCGATGGCGAGAGGCGCTTCTCCGGTACAGAGCCCGATCAAGAGCAGCAGATTGGCGACTTCCGGGCGACCCTCCGGATCGTAGGTGATTTGTCGTTCGGCGTCGGTCTTGGCCTGCTTCACGAGCTTGGCTGTTTCGTCCGGCGTGGCGCGCAGCATGATCGCATTGCCGCGGCTTTTGCTCATTTTCTGGCTGCCGTCGAGGCCAAGGATCTTCGTGCCGGCCGACAACAGCGCGTCGGGCTCACGGAACACGGAAGGGCCCTTCTTACAGAAGCGCGTATTGAAGCGGCGCGCGATCTTGCGGGTCAATTCGAGGTGGGGGAGCTGATCGCGGCCGACGGGCACGACATTGCCTTTGCAAAACAAGATATCAGCGGCCTGGTGCACCGGGTAGGTGTACATCGCGGCGTTCACGTGGGTGAGCCCTGCGGCGCTGATCTCCTCCTTGACTGTCGGGTTCCGTTCGAGTTCGCCCATACCTACCAGGGTCAGAAACGGCACCAGCAGCTGATTGAGGGCCGGCACGTGACTGTGGCAAAAGATGTTCGTCTTGTGCTGATCGGGGTCGAGCCCAACGGCCAGATAATCCAGAACGAGACCGCGCACGTTGTCTGCGATGGCATCCACGCTGTCGCGATCGGTCAGCACCTGGTAGTCGGCGATGACCACGAAGGTTTCGACGCCCAAGGCTTGCAGATCGACGCGATTCTTCAGCGAGCCGAAGTAGTGGCCGACGTGCAATGGCCCGGTCGGACGGTCCCCCGTCAGCACGCGATACCGCCCCGGGTTTTGAGGCAAATCGGCGCGGATCGCGTCCGAGCGGCGCACGGCTTCTTCGAAAGTGCCAGCTGGCTTGGTTTCGTCGACGGACTCCATGATCGCGCCTGTCATCCGCGATTTTCAGGGCGTTCGCAAGCTGTGCCGGTGCCCGAGCCCGCGCGATCCCGGTGACGGCAGCCTTTCCGGGCCGCGAGCCGAGCGCGCGGCGCCCGAACGACGCGCTCGGCCATGCCTTTTGTGTCGGCCCGGCGCTACTGTCGACCGCGTGTCGCTGCCCCGTCGCGAGCTGCTCCGCGCCCTCTTTGGCGTGCCGCTAGCGTTCGAAGCGTGCCGGCAGCCGGGCCGCCCAGTCGCCGGTGAAGTCCGCGGCGCGCGCATGGATTTGGGGCACCATGTGCGCGACGCGACACGCGAGAACGTCCCTGGCGTGAGCGAGCGCGTCCCCGTGTTGATTGTCGGGGCCGGACCGAGCGGGCTCGCTGCGGCGTGGCGCCTCGAACGGCTCGGGGTCACGAACTATCGCGTCCTCGACTTGGAGCGACTGTCGGGCGGCACCAGCGCGAGCGAACGCGACGGCGTCGTGCCCTACCCTTGGGGTGCGCACTACGTGCCCGTGCCGCGCGCGGACCAGACCGAACTCGTGGCGCTGCTCCAAGAACTGGGCGCGTTGCGGCTGCGCGCCGATGGAACCCCAGAAGGCGTCGAACGGGCACGCGTGCGCGCGCCCGAGGAACGGCTGTTCGTGGACGGCAGCTGGATTGAGGGGCTTTTCCCGTCGACCCGCGCGAACGCGGCCGATCACGCGGAACTTCTGCGCTTCGAACGTGAAGTCAAAGCACTAGTCGAGTTCCGTGACGCCCAGGGGCGCCGCGCGTTCACGCTGCCGATGCGAAAGTGTTCCGACGCGGCGGAGCTCGTCGCTCTCGACCGCATCTCGGCTGGCGCGTGGCTGCGGGCGAGGGGATTTCGCTCCAAGCTCCTCAGTTGGTACGTGGAATATGCGTGTCGGGATGACTACGGTGCCTCGCTCGAACAGACCAGCGCGTGGGCGATGCTGTTTTACTTCTGCGCTCGGGTGGTCGACGGCAGCGGCGAATCCGCACCGTTCTTGACCTGGCCCGAGGGCAACGGGCGCGTGGCGAATCACCTGACTCGGCGCGTGGGAGACCGCTTGCGGCTGAATCGCCTAGTGACGGACGTGGTGCCCACGGCGGACGGCGTCGAGGTCGTGGCGCTTGCCGCCGACACCCTGCGCGCGGAGCGTTATCACGCAGAGGATGTGATTTTGGCGCTGCCGAAGCTCGTCGTGCGCCATCTCCTGCGGCCGTTGCGCGAGGCGGGCGGGGGCTACCTAGACGAGTTTCACTATGCGGCCTGGCTCGTCGCCAACCTGCACCTCTCGGAGCGGCCGCGCTCTCAGGGCTTTCCTTTCGCTTGGGACAACGTGTTGTTCGACAGCCCGGGGCTTGGCTACGTGGTGGCGACGCATCAAACGCTGGCGGACTTTGGGCCCACGGTGTGGACCTACTATCGGCCGTTTTGGGAGCATGACGAACACGAGTCGCGCAAGCTGCTGCGCGCCGTCGATCACGCGTCGGCCGTGGAGGGCGTGCTGTTCGACCTTGGCCGCGCTCATCGAGGGCTCGCTGACGTCGTCGAGCGCATCGACGTCTACCGCTGGGGACACGCGATGGTCACGCCTCGGCCGGGCTTCATTTGGGGGGATGCGCGCCGCCGCGCAGCGGAACCCATCGGGCGCGTCGCGTTTGCTCACTCGGATTTGTCTGGCTTGCCCTTGCTCGAAGAAGCCTTCGATCGCGGAGTGCTGGCGGCGGAACAGGTGGCGCGTCGGCGCGGGCTTCGCTTCGAACCGACTGGCTGATCTGAAGTCGTGGCGATCCCCGTCATGTGAGACCACCCAAACGCCGCGCCGAACGCCGATGGTGCTTGGCTTCGCGCGCTGGGGGCAGTATCGAGTCGCGCGAGACTCAGGTGGTCAAGTCAACCGACAGCGTTTCAGCTCCGGCACGGCCAGGGCGCATCCTCCCGCTGCTGCTGGCAGTGTCGATAGGTGTCGCTGTCGGCGTGGGTGTTTATACCTTTCGCTATGCCCAGGGGCTCTCCTACTTCAGGACGGACCCGCGAGCCTGCGTCAACTGCCACATCATGCGGCCTGAGTACGATGCGTGGCAGAAGGGAAGCCACCACCAAGTCGCCGTGTGCATCGACTGCCACCTCCCGCACGAGTTCTTCGCCAAGTACGCGGCCAAGGCCGAAAATGGCTGGCGTCACGGCGAGAAATTCACGACCCAGCGCTTCGTCGAGCCGATCGTGGTGCAGGCGCGCGGCCGCGCCATTTTGCAGGCCAATTGCCTGCGCTGTCACGGTGCGCTCGTGCACGAGATCTTGGGCAAGGGGCAAGCCGCTGATGACCTTCCTTGTACGCACTGCCATTCCGGCGTCGGCCACGGAGAAAAGGCAGGCCTCGGTGGCCCGATCGGCGCCCGAGAACTGAACGCGAGTCCACCCGTCGAGTGACGGGAGCCTCCAGAATGAACCGGAGAATGTCGATGTCGACGAGCAGCGAACAAGTAAGTTTCTGGCAGAGCCGGGCAGGATACCTGACCTTGATCGGTGTGGTCGCAGCCGGCGCCGCGGGACTCACGGGGCTGCTCACCAACATTTTCGAGCGCAAGGCCGAGCAGCGGGCGCCCTACGTGCGTGTCGTCGAGGTGGGCGAGAACGACACCGATCCCGCGAAGTGGGGCAAAAATTGGCCTCTCGAGTACGACGGCTACAAGCGAACCGCGCTTTCCACCAAAACGCGCTTCGGCGGGCATCAAGGTAGCGAAGCTCTGCCCCAGGAGAAGATCGAGCGCGATCCGTGGTTGCGACGCATGTTCAACGGCTACGCCTTCGCGATCGACTATCGCGACCGCCGTGGGCACGCTTACATGCTCTACGATCAGGAACACACGCAGCGCCTCACGAAGCCGCAATCCGGATCGTGTTTGCACTGTCACGCCTCGATCATGCCGCTCTATCGGGAGCTCGGCGGCGGTGACGCCATGAAGGGCTTCGAGTCGACGTTCAAGTTCAGCTACCAGGAGCTGAGTCAAAAGTTGCACGATTCCGGCCACGCCCACCCGGTGAGCTGCGTCGACTGTCACGATCCGGCCAACATGGCGTTGCGCGTCACGCGCCCCGGCTTCATTCGAGGCATTCAGGCATTGGCGGCGTCCGATGCACCCGTGCCAGCGTTGCCTAGCATTCAGCAGTGGCGCGAAGGTAAGCGCGCTGAACCTTACGACCCGAATCAAGACGCCACTCGCAACGAAATGCGCTCCTTCGTGTGCGGGCAGTGTCACGTCGAATATTACTGTTCGAGCAAGATGCCGCTCACCTTCCCCTGGGGTAAGGGGCTCACCGCGGACAACATCGAGGCGTTCTGGAACGAGACCAAATTCCCGAACGGCGACGCGTTTCTCGACTACACCCACAAGGAAACCGGAGCCGCGGTGCTCAAGGCGCAGCACCCCGAGTTCGAGCTCTGGAATCAGGGGATTCACGCGAGAAGCGGCGTTTCTTGCGCCGATTGTCACATGCCTTATGCTCGCGAAGGCGCGGCGAAAGTCAGTGATCACTGGGTGCGCAGCCCGCTCGTGAACGTGAACCGCGCGTGTCAAACCTGCCATCGCGCTTCCGAGGAAGAGATGAAGGGCCGGGTCGACGCCATTCAACAGCGCAACTACGAGCTCTTGCAGCGTGGCGGCGCCGCCATCGTCGACCTGATCGACGCCATCGTCGCAGCGAAGGCCAAGGGCGTCACCCCCGAAGCGCTCGCTCCGGCACTCAATTTCCAGCGCCGCGCGCAGTGGCGTCTCGACTTCATTGCGGCGGAGAACAGCATGGGCTTTCACGCTCCGCAGGAGGCCGCGCGCGTGCTCGGCGAAGCCGCCGACTACGCGCGTCAGGGCCAAATAGCGCTACTCGGAGGGGTTACGTCCGCGCCGGGTGCGCCGCCCGCGAGCGCTGGTCCCGGCACTCCGGGCGCTTCGGGCGCTCCACCCCCAGCGACCCCGAGTGCCGCGCCGAGCGCGAGCCCGCCGCCTGCTCACTGAGCGTGGGCGGGCCGGCGTCCGCGCCAGCGTCCCTGGCGCTCGGCGTGGCGTGGTTTGGAGAACAGCGTTTTCAGCCAGGCGCGCGCCGACTATCGTCCGCGAGTATGGAA
>JAEUAF010000855.1 GCA_019695485.1 Sorangium sp. | reverse complement strand
GACACCGCCGCCGGCAGACACGGAGCCGCCCACGGACCCCGTTCCACCGGTTGCCATCCCGGTTTCGGCGCTTTCGCCGTTGCCCCCAGTCGCGGCGCGTGTCGCAGTCGCATCTGGGGTCGCTTTGCCGGCGCAGCGCGGCAAGAGCGCCACGACCAAGAGCAGCGCGCTCCACCCTGGGGGTGCTGGTAGCTTTGCGGGCGGCGCGCTGCTCGTGTTGCGGTTCATTGGCACCTGATGGCCCTCAATCTATCAGCCGGCGTGACGGAGCAGCAGTCTTCGGTGTATTGAACCGCGTGACCGCGCTCAATACATCAAGATCGATACCTCCAAGGCGATCGAGACGGGAACAAAGCGGTAGCCGGTATCCGCTCCGCTAGCGTAGAGCTTCTCCGATGGCGTTCCCGAAGCGACGAAATCTACTCCAAGCGAGAACGGACGCCGGAACAACAGGTCGTAGCCGCCGATCAGGGAACCCAGAGGGCCCGCGCCCGTCGCTTGCTGCCCGGATCCGTTGACCAAGACGAGCGCACCTAAACCGAGCAACGCTCCGAAGTGCCAGCCGCCAGCGGGATCGGGAAACCAATCAAGCCGAGGACCGAGTTGGAAGAATTGGATGTCGGTGTTCCCTACCGCGACTGAGGGGCCGCCCCGGAACACCTCACTCACGAACGAGCCACGAAGTTCACCGCCAAGCAGGACGCCGCGCGCTAGCGTCCCGCCGATAGCAAGACTGCCGGACAGTGCCAGTCCTGAAACCGCATCGGAGTGCGGGTGGCGCTCGATTGCCCACGTGTACCCAGTGCCGTTCCCCTCGCGGACATACAAACCTCTCCGCTCTGCACCCGCGTGTTCGGGAGAGCGTTCGGGCACGGCCCACCCTGGTCGCGGAAACGCAACCACTGCTACAAGCACTGCCAGGCAAGAGCAACGCACCAAGATGAAGTACCAGGTCTCTCCGTCGGGGGACAGTGGAAGGCGTCCGGATGCTGCTCGGGGGGCTGAGCAACATTCTCGGTCTGCTCGGGTGCGGCACGCCCATCCCGCGCCCCCTCCGACATGGTGGGCAGCGCGCTGAATATCGCGAATTCGTGCTCGAGTGACCACGCCCTCGCGCCCATCGACCACGCCGGGCGAAGGGCTGCTTTTTCAGTATACTGCGGCGCCAGAGTCCTCGTTTCTCAAGGGCCTTCGAGGCCAACAGCGAGTGGACACTTTGAAGCGAACATGGACGCTGCACTATCGAAGGAGATCTGGAAGCGCCTGAGCGCTGGCGGTTCGCTGGACGAACTGCAACTCAATAGAACTGGTGGGCGTTTTGACTTGCGTGGACTTGCGACCCCAGAAGTCTCAATGCGCCCAGAAGTCCGAATGCCCATCGCCGGCGTCAAGAGGCTGAGCAACCTCGTCGAGGTCCGAGGGGCAAAGTGGTCCCTTCTCGATTTCTCCGGCTGCCACCTCCGTTCGTTGCGTCTTTTCGGTGCCGTCATCGAAGACTGCGTATTCGACGGGGCCCACTGTCAGGACTGGAGAATCTGGGGGACGACCGTGACTGGTACCAGCTTTCGAGCTGCCGATCTGCGGCGAGCCGCCCTGGGCGGGGTCGAAAACGGGAGGCGAAACTGCTTTCGGCGCGTGGATTTTTCCCGGGCTGACTTCCGCCAAACCGTGCACGGATCGGCCGACTTCACCGACTGTCGTTTCTCCGGGACGCGGCTTTCGCGAGTGGACTTCCAAGGCAGCGTGTTCGAGGATTGCGCGTTCGAGGGTGACTTGGATGAGGTGTTGTTTTATCGTCAGTCGTATAGCGCCAATCATCACGGCGTAACCCTTCCTGCAAACGAGATGAGGAACGTTGACTTTCGGCGCGCGCGTTTTCGTGACGTCGAATTCCGCGAGCTCGACATGAAGGAGGTAATTTGGCCGGAGAGCAGTGACCACATCCTAGTGCGGGACTACCCCGCTACGCTGGATCGTGTTTTGAACGAGTTGCGGTCACGGTCGGATTTGCCAGCTCGAAAGGTGGCAGCAGGTCTTGCTTCAAATCGAAAGTGGGCTGGCAGGAATCAGGAGGTAGGTGTTGTTAGTAAGCTTGACTTGATCGCCGCTGGGGGCGATGGGGCGGTGGACGAATTTCTTCGACTTGCCGGGGCCGCAGCCACAGTCCTAGAGTGACAAACGGTTTGAAACGCTGAGTTCCCAGACTTGTCCCCGTGCCATGAGAATCCCCTCGTTATTCTACGGTAAGCCGGGCCACGCGACGGCAAGGATCCGAAAACTCGCGCGACATCTAGTAAAGACACGGGATTTTAGTGCGTACGATCCGGGTCCGCTGTTGGATACGGCTACCACCGAAGGAGCAATTTTGGTGAACCCGCCGTGGCTAGCGACTTCAGAATCCAACTTCCATTGTTACGCGCTGTCGGAAGTCTTAGTGAACGCCGCTCCAGCCGGCGAGGCGCCCGCCGTCCTACAGCAATGGCTTGAAGGTTCGCTCGGTTGCGAGTGGCGTTTCGTCTGCACCATGGGCGGGCAGTCGACTGCCGGGCTGATGCGCAGCGACAAGGTACTATTGCAGCGATATGTCGATGCTGCCATTCAGTACTGGCCTGCGATAGAGCGCGAGGTTCATCGGTTTGGCCCAATACTGGATGGCTTGGACATCATTCACCACTGGCACACTCTTACTGCGGCCCTGCTGGGACTTGGTGTGCCGCCGAGTGCTCTATTGAGTGCTTCCGACCGCGAGCCCCGAGCCCTGATTCAGTTGGCTGAACGAGGAGGAGCAGCATGAGCGAGTCGCCCGAGAGCGTGTTTTCCCCGCGAAGGGTAAGGACCGCCGTCCCTTCCGCCGCTCGGTTGCAGTCGTCAAAGCCCGCTAGTGACGACCGCCTTTCGAGTGGCGAGGACGGGGCGACGCGGTTGCGCGTGGCGGTGGACCGTCGCGACTGCCGGGCGTTCTGCTGGTGCTCGCGACCCAGCTGGCACAGGCGCGTTCGCACCCCATGTCTGCCCGGTCCGCGACGCAGGCGCGCCCTGCAACGTAGCTTCAAGCGCGGCTGGTTGCGACTCCGCGAGCGATGGTGACGCGGTCGCGGTTCGGCCTGACACCGACGCCGGGCCGAGCGCCGCAGTCGCATAGTCCAACCGTGATGGCCCCGCGTTTGGCGCGACGCTTCCCGCGACCCCGAGCATCGCGAGCGTGAGCATCATCGACCCGATGAGCGCACCAAGCGCGACTCGGAGCGGCCTTCGGCGCGTGAGCGAGCCGAGGCACGCGAGGAGCGGCAGGTCGATCACTCCAAGCGCTGCTCGCTGTGGACGACGGGCGCAAGTGAGACCGGCTCCTCGCGGTCAACGCCCGCGCCGGGAATCCCGTCAGCTGACGGTGTTAGTGGCCACAAGGGCCCGCGCTCCGTGGCGGATGCGCAGCAAACAGGCGTGATGAGCGCGTGCGGAACGATGGCGATCGGGCTCACCGCCTCTGGCGCGCTGAGGCGAGCGGCTCGCTGGGCGTTCACGTGCGCTCCCCGCGCGTTGCCCGTGTGCACATCGAAGAGCGGTCTGAAGGGCCGAGTCTCGTCAGCCGTGGATTCTTGAGTTGGTCGCCGCCAGGCGACTCGCGTGGGCTCCGCGCCGTCAGAGATTGCGGAGAGGTCGCTCGAGTCCTCGGGGTCGTCCTTGGCCCAGCCGCGAATGTGAGCGCCATCGACGGGTTTCGGCTCAACGTCGCAGATGTGCACGTCGAGGCGCAAGCCGGAAAACTCGACCGTACCGTGGCCGCGGAGAATATGCGGGCCGCACACGGCCACGCCGTTCACCGAGAGGTCTGCGCGATAGGCGGGGATTAGCCGGACGGTGTCGTCGTGGCGTTCGAAGTGGAAGTGGAGCGGATTGATTCCGGCGCGGTCGATGCGCACTTGGGCGCGGAGTAGCGAGCCGACAACGATCGCGCGTTCTTCGTCGGGCCCGAGTTCGAAGGTCCATGCTTCGCCCGCGAAGCGTAGGTGGAGCCAAAGGGTGCGAGGCGCGACGGTTCGGGTCGCTGCGGCCTGCGCTTGTTCCATGTGCCCTCCAAGGACGAAGGCGCCTTCACGTCGGACAGAGAAGGCCGTCCGACCGAAAACGCGCTTCAACTCTTAGTCGGTCACTCGCGTGGTGCGGTTTCGCGAATTCGACCGCGGCTCGAGGAATCTCCGCGAATCCCCGAACAAAGCGGGAGTGGTCGCTTTTCCTGAAACCGCCCCTTGGGCCGGACCGAGATCCAAACAGAGTCGCTGACCGGTTCCCAGCAAGCGTCCGAGGTCACTCGGTGCGCGCACTTCAATTGCTCGGATGGGGACACGCGTTGGCGCCGTGAGGAAGAATCATGCGCCTTTATCCTTCTTGGTTAGTTGCTCCGGGTCTGTTGGCCGTCGTCGCGTTCGGGCTTGCCGCGTGCGGGCCCGCGAGTGGCGCGGGGAACGCTGAGAGCGATGCGGGCGCTGGGGGTGACTCGGGCCGCGACTCGAGTCTCGCGTCCGGCGCGAAGGGCTCGCGCTCACCAGGGAGCGCGGGTGAGGCCGGTGACGGCGGCGCAGGGGGCGTGGACGGCGGCGCAGGGGATGGGGCGGCCAGCGCGTTCAGTAGCGGTGGCGTGGGTGGCTCTGGCGACGACTCGGGTGGCGCGGGCGGTGCTGGCGGCACTGAGAGCGCCGCCGAGCGCTGCGATCCCAAGGCGTCCGATCTGCCCGACGACGATTTTGCCGACACGAATTGCGACGGGATTGATGGGGACGCGAGTCACGCCATCTTCGTTGCACCCAGCGGCAAAGATACGGCGACGGGGACTCTCGCTGCGCCCGTCGCGACGATTGGGCACGCAGTGGAGCTTGCAGTCGCAAAGCGGTTCGCGGTCTACGTCTGTGACGCGACTTATCGCGAGAATCTCGTCCTCGCGAAGGGCGTGAGCATCTACGGGGGTTACGACTGCACGCGCGACTGGGTGCGCGTGAAGGACCACGCGGTGGTGCAGCCAGCGGAGGGGGTGCCGCTGTTCGTCAACGCCGTGACCGACGCTGTTGTGATCGATCGCGTCGCGTTTCGCGCGGGCAATGCCTTGAAGCTTGGTACGAGCTCGCAGGCAGCCGGTGTCATCGACTCGGCGGATGTGCACTTCTCGCAGGTGGAGTTTTCTGCCGGCGATG
The DNA here is from genome assembly GCA_019695485.1 of Sorangium sp. Lineage (GTDB taxonomy): Bacteria > Myxococcota_A > Polyangia > Polyangiales > Polyangiaceae > PMG-095. Next base: position 316 of record JAEUAF010000855.1, on the reverse strand, counting down.
GCGCCCAGGGGCTCGATGGCGCGCCGGGTGAATCGGCTCCGAGCACGGCCCCTGATGCGGGCAGGGCAGGTGGCGACACGTCGCTGGAGGAGTGTTCGACCGACGCGCCTGACGGTGTTTGCGCGTCGGTCCCCGCCGGCGGAGGCGGTGTCAGCGCGCGCTGTCCGTTTGATGGCGGAACGTACGAAACGGCGGGCGGCGATGGCGGGGACGGTGTGAATCCGTGGCTCGCGCAGAACCAACTCTCGTGTCTGAACGGCGGCGCGCCGGTCAATCGCGGCGGCCAAGGGCGCTACCGCTTGAATCACGCTGCGTG
>JAEUAF010000051.1 GCA_019695485.1 Sorangium sp. | reverse complement strand
CGGGGCGAGCGCTGCGACCTCGCTTTCGGTGCCCGCCACCGAGTCACCGTAGGATTTTACCCATGTCCAGTAGTTCATGCCGGCGGCGGTGGCGGATGCGGGAGTGCGTGCGGTCGTATCGACATGCACACTCGCGCTCGCGAGCGGCGCGCCTCCGTTCCCGCCCGCTCCTGCCGTGGAGTTCGCCGCGCCCCCGGCTCCTCCCGCCGCGGACGAGCTCGACGCGGCGTCGCAGCCCTGGGTCAGCCCTCCAACCAATCCGCAGAGGGTTCCGACAAGAAATCGTGCTCTAGGGGTGGCCCGCCTTGGAGCCCGGGCTACGCAAAGAAGAATCGCTCGAGTCGCCATCTCTTGCAGCAGCTAGCGCTGCGCGGGGACGTCGTCTTGGCATTTTGTGTGAGAAGTGGGCGACCCGCTCAGGCAGATGCGCGCGAAGACCTGGGGGCCTACTCAGAGCTGCACTGGCACGGGGCGCGAGCTGTCCTGGCAGCTCTGATCGCCGAGTTGTCCGGTCCGATTATTGCCCCAACAAAGCAAGCGTCCGTCGCGCTCGAGCGCGCAGGTATGCAGTAGGCCTGCAGAGACGGCGACTGCGTGCTTGATGCCGACCACCGTAACCGGGATGACGCTGCGTTCACGACTCCCGTTGCCCAACTGTCCAGAGCCATTTTCCCCCCAGCATTTGACGGTTCCGGACTGCTCGAGCACGCAACTATGCGCGGCTCCGGACGTGACCTCGACGACTTGCGCCAAGCCGGGGACGACGAACGGTTGTAGGCGGGCCGCTTCGCCGTTGTCTGCCTCCGGCGTGCCGGGCACTTCGCCCCAGCAACGCGCGGAGCCTCCTACGACCGCGCAGGTGTGTTTCAAACCTGCGGCCAGCGCGCCGATTTGCGTGAAGCCTTTGATCCGGACGTGCGCGTGGCTGACGCTGGCGCCGTCGCCGAGCTGACCAAAGCTGTTGTCGCCCCAGCACTCGATGCTGTCTGCGAAGGAGGCACAGGTGTAGTCGGTGCCTGCGGACACGGCCGCGGGATCTGAGATGCCGCTGACTACCCGCGGGCGGTTTGCGGGTGCGAGCGCCGAGTCGCCGAGCTGCCCCGCACGGTTGTCGCCCCAACACGTCAGTGTTCCGTCTTCCAGCAACGCGCAGGCATGCATGTAGCCCGCCGAGATGGCGCGCGCGTTGCCGATTCCGGCGACGGCGACGGCGCTCGTGCGATCCAGGGTGGTGCCGTCGCCCAACTGGCCGTTACTGTTAGTGCCAAAGCACTTTACGCTGCCGCTCTCTTCGAGCGCACACGTGAAGAGCCCTGCCGCGGCGAGTGAACGCGCCGCGCCCAAGCCCGCAATGGCGACGGGACCAGGAACGCAGGGCGTCGCGCTGAAGGTCAGATCGGCGGGCCCCGTGTCGCCCCAGCAGACGGCGCTGCCATCCTGCTTGATTGCGCAGGTATGCGTGTCGCCTGACGAGACAGCAATCACACGCGCTCCCGTGGCCTGACTCACAAGCTCCGGCGGCGACGCGCAGGCGAGTGCGAGCACGCTGCTCGCGAGCAGGGCCGCGGCGAGCTCGTTCGGTGCGGGCGAGTGCGACATGACTCACAGTGTAGTGAGGAGGGCGCCGCCGTCCACGCGCGGTCCGGAGCAACCAGTGCGGGCGCTCGAGCCGCAATACGCAAGCGAGCCCCGCCAAACACGTAGCGTCGGAAATTTGGACTCAGGCTGACGACGCGCAGAGCCGTGGCTGAAGTTGTCTCCTGCTGAGACGCTCCGATCTGAGAATCGCAGCGCCAACTCTGCGGGTTTACCGGCGACGCGTCGGGCACGTGCGTCACGCGCCGGTAGCACTATGCCGCGTTACCCTGATGCTTCGCGTTCCACACCGTGACGCGGTTGCGGCCGCCGCGCTTGCTCACGTAGAGCGCCTCGTCGGAGGCCTTGAACAAGGCGTCCCAGTTGGCTCCCGCCGCCGGGAACGGCGCGACGCCCACGGAGCAGGTGACCTTGAGCGGCCCCTGATCGCTGTGGAAAGTGGTGGTTTCGAGCTCGCTGCGGATGCGCTCCGCGAGTTGTGCGGCGCCGCGCTCGTCGGTTTCTTCGCAGACCACGACGAATTCCTCGCCACCGAAGCGGCCTACCGCGTCGGTGTCACGCTTCACGCGCTTCAGTACCTCTCCGAAGCCACGAATGACATGGTCGCCGATATCGTGGCCGTAGGTATCATTGACCTTCTTGAAATGGTCGATGTCGCAGATCAAGAGGCTGAGCGGCTTCTTGAAGCGGGTCGCGCTCTTCAATTTGTGGACGGAAAGCTCACTCAGCGCGCGCTTGTTGAGTAAGCCAGTGAGGCCATCCAACGTCGCGAGCTCTTCCAGGCGCTTGAGCATGCGCGCGTTGGACAACGAAACCGCGACGTGGCTCGCCAAAACTTCGAGCGTTGGGCGCACGGAATCGCTGAAGGCGCTGCGCCGTGTCGACCCCAGGATCAACGTGCCGAGCGCGCGATCGTGCACTAGCAGCGGCAGCACCAACAACGACGGCATCGCCGGCGGCGCCAGCCGACGCGTGAACACCATTTGTCGCGCGGGGTCGTAGTCGCCGCGATAGGGAAGCGCGTGGCGATTCGCGACTACCATCGATACTAGGCCGGCGTTGTGACGGAAGCGCTGGCCCACGAGCTCGGCCGCGCCTTCGCCGCTCACCGCGCAGATTTCGTGCTCACTCGTGTTCTTGTCGAACAGCGTAACGACGGCGAAGTCGAAGGCGGCGAACTCACGCGCGCCGTTCACGCCCGCCTCGACCACTTCGGCTTCGGTGGTGGCCGATGCCAGCGCGTTGGCTGCGCGATAGAGCTTGCCCTGCTCGACCTTGGCGCGTTCGAGCTGCACGAAGACGCGCTCGTTTTCGATGGCGCGCAAGATGAAGCGCGCTGCCCGTCCGAGCGTCTCTTCCTCGTCGTGCGTGAACGCTTCGCGCGATTCGCGGTCGACAATCAAGAGCCCGCGCGGCTGTCCGCGCTCGAGCAACGGGGTTGCGCATGCCGAGCCGATCGCCGGCCGCACCGCATAGTACGGCACGTGAAGCCCCGCCTTGGGGCCGTCGACCGAGAGCTGTTCGCACTTCGAGAGGCTGGCACCCAGAATGCCGTCTCGCGCGCTGAACGGTCCCGGCAGGATCGCGTCTTCGTCGGTCGCGATTTCCTGAATGTGGAGGCTGGTGCCGGCGCCGTCCAGGCCGAGCAGCATCGCGGTGCGCAGGCCCAAGGAGCGACGCAATAGCTCGAGGGCGAACTCGACCGCTTGGTGAATCTCGTCGACGCCCGATCGCAAGAGGCGTTCTGGATCGTCGGGCGGAGGTGTCGTCGAACGCTCGCCAGCGCCGCTCGGAGCGCCGAGCAGGCGATAGGTGCGCGCCGCCTCGCGCATTTTGACGAGCTCGGTCTCGACACGCAGCCGCGACAACTTGCGTACGCGCGTGATCTCGGCGCGGAACACCAAGAAATTCAGGACCGTGAACACACCGAGCAGCGCCGCGTGGGAGAGCAGACGCTCGCCCCCCCGCTCTCCCAACGCCACATAGTGCAACGCCGATTCGAGCAAGATCGCGAAGGCGACGCAGGCGCCGGCCGCGGCCGGTCGCGCAAAGCTCGAGAGCAACATCGCCAACGCATAGACGACGGGGTACGCAGCGCCGTCGAGCCCGCCCGGCGTGCGCAGTACGCCCGCATACACGGCCACACACAAATGGCTGAACAGCTCGAGATCGAGGCGGGTGGTCTCGTCTTCTGGTGGTTGGCGGCGCAAGCGCTGCCAGGCCCGGTAAAGCGTGGATCCCGCGAAGGCCCCAAGCACGAGCGCGGCTTCGGCCGGCGGCCGGGGGTCCAGCGTAGTTAGGACGAGATAGCCACCGAATAGCGCTGCGAGTCCGGTGCCGGCGGCCCGGGCCATTTGGCGTTGTACCCAGAGGGCGCTCCGGACGAGAGGATCCATCGAAGCTCGGGGCTAGCAGGAAGCCCCGCAGCTGGCCCAGTTTCGCGCGCGTTTTGGCGCCTCGAGAAAACGTCCGGGCCCGCCCTCGATCGAGCGCGCGGGCCGGCCGCGTCGGATACTCTCGGCGCTGTGCGGCCCGGCCTCAGGCTTCAGATCTCGGTGTTGCTCGGCGGGTTGCTCGTGCTCGCCTTCGTGCCGCTGTACGTTGCCGTCAGCACCTACACCAAGGTGGCCCTGCAACAGATCCGCGTCGGGCACGCCCGCTCGTTGGGGCGCGCCGTCGCTGCGCAAGTCGTTGAAGCGCGTCGCAATCGCTCCCCGGAGGAGCTCACGGGCCTGCTACGCGCAGAGGTTGGCAGCGAGGGAGTCGAGACCATCTCCGTTTACGATCGCGAGGCGAAGCTCGTCGCGCGCGCCGGCGATGCTCCACCCGACGAGGTCTGGCAGAAGCTCGACGTGTCGCGCGAAGCGACCTTCGAGGTAGATGGGGCGCACGGGCGAGCGTTGGCCGTCGTCGTGCCGGCCCCAAGCGGTGCCGTCGTCGCCGTATTGCGTATCGACGATGCCGTCGCGCACGCGGCGCCGTTGCTCAGGTTGTTGGGTCTCTATACGGTGCTGGTAGCGTTTTCGCTGCTCTTGCTGGCCTATTTCGCGCTGACGCACCTGATCGTGCGCCCCCTCGACGAGCTGTCTCGGGCGGCAGAACGCGTGGCCTCCGGAGCGCGGCGCTTGAAGGTGCCGGCGCTGCGCGCTCGTGAGCTCGCTGAGCTAGGCGAGAGCTTCTTTGCGATGACTGAACGTCTGATCTCCGAAGAGGCGGCGCTTCGCAAAAAAGTCGACGAGGTCGAGGCCGCGACACGCCGGCTCACGGAGGCTCAAGACAGCCTCGTGCGCTCCGAGCGGTTGGCTTCCGTTGGACGGCTCGCGGCGGGGTTGGCGCACGAAATTGGCAACCCCATCTCTGCGTTGATGGGGCTCGAAGACTTGCTGCTCGCGGGCGGCTTGGAACCCGATGAGGAACGCGACTTCTTGGTTCGGATGCGCAAGGAGACGGAACGAATCCATCGCATTTTGCGAGATTTGTTGCAGTTCGCGCGTCCCGCCGCAAATTCGCGCTCCGAACCATTCGCTCCAGGGGACGTAGCGGTTGCGGTTTCCGACACCGCGATGCTCGTCGCGCCGCAGAAGGAGATGAAGGAAATCGAGCTCGAGCTAGAGCTCGAGCCAGCGTTGCCTGCGGTGGCGCTGGGCCGCGAACAGCTTGTCCAGGTGGTGCTGAACCTGCTGTTGAATGCCGCGGATGCGGTCGGGCCGGGCGGGCACATTCGAGTGGGCGCCCGCGCCGTGGCTGGTCGAGTCGAACTCAGTGTCAGCGACGATGGGCCCGGCGTAGCGCCCGAAATGAGGCCGCGGCTCTTCGAGCCGTTTGCCACTACCAAAGAGCCGGGCAAGGGCACGGGCCTCGGTCTGGCGGTAGTACGGGGTCTGGTCGAGGCCGTCGGGGGCAGCGTGAGCCTCGACGAGCGAGCGCCTAAGGGCGCGCGCTTCGTGGTCGATTTGCCGCTAGATCGCGGTCCGAGCTAGCGCTTCGCGCGCGCGCCGAGCCACGTGTTTCCGATTGATGACACACGTCGCTTGGCCTTTTCGTCAGGGTGCCGGCAAACTCAAGCCAGCCATGCGTCTAGGTATCGATTTCGGAACGACGCGTACCGTCGTCGCAGCTGCTCGGGAAGGGCGCTACCCCGTCGCCGCGTTCGACACGGGTCACGGCTTCGTGGACTTCGTCCCAGGCCTTGCCGTTGGAATGCAGTCGGGCATGGCGCTTGGCTGGGACGCCGTCGAGCGCCTGTCCGGGGACGCGCCGTCGGCGTTACGCTCCATCAAGCGTGTGGTGAGTGCGCTCTCACCCGATGATGCCGTGTCGGCGCTTTTCGGCACGCCGACAGCGCTCGCGCTCACTACCGATTACCTCATCGGCCTACGTCGCATGATTGTCGAGCGCAGCAACCTCGACGTGGATCCAGCGGAGCCACTGGAGGCGATGGTTGCGGTGCCCGCCGGAGCCAGCACTCGCCAGCGCTTCTTGACGATGGAAGCCTTCACGCGCGCCGGCTTTCGCGTGACCGGCATGCTCAATGAGCCCACGGCCGCCGCCATCGAATACGCCCATCGCACGCTCGGCGCGCTCTCGCGACGTAGTCCGAAGCGTTACGTCGTAGTTTACGATCTCGGCGGCGGCACCTTCGACACCTCGGCGGTGTCGCTCGCGGGGCGTCGCTACGAGCTGATGGCGACGGAAGGGATCTCCGAGCTCGGCGGTGACGATTTCGATCAGGCTATCTTGGACCTCGCACTGGAGAGCGCTGGGCTCGACGAGGGCACGCTCACTTCCGTGGGCCGGGCCCGCGCGCTCGAGCTCTGTCGAGAGGCGAAAGAGGGGCTCAGCCCGGCCACACGGCGAATGTTGATTGATCTCGGTAGTGTGATCGAAGGCTTACCAGCGGTTACGATTGAGACCAGCCACGTCTACCAACGCGTCGAGCCGTTGGTGCGGCGCACTCTCGCGCTGCTCGATCGCGTGTTCGCGCAGCTCGTGGCGCACGGCATCGATCCGAACAACCCGCGCGAACTGGGCGCCGTGTATCTGGTCGGGGGCGCGACCGCGTTCCCGTTGGTCGGCAAGCTGCTACGCGAAGCATTCGGTCGCAAAGTGCAGCTCGCCGCCGAGCCGCACGCAGCGACGGCAGTCGGGCTCGCAATTGCGGGCGACCCCGAAGCCGACATTTACGTGCGGGAAGCGGTGACGCGCCACTTCGGCGTCTGGCGCGAAGGTGACGGCGGTCGCGACAAAGTGTTCGATCCAATCTTCACCA
>JAEUAF010000035.1 GCA_019695485.1 Sorangium sp. | reverse complement strand
AGCTCTCCACTGCGGCGGCGCGCCACGACCGCAAACGCGTGAGGAGAACGCATCATGACGCCCTCGATCAGGGCCTGTCCGCCGATATAGGGACGCGCGACCCCGTCAGGGCCGACGACCGCAGGTTGATTCGACATCACGCGGAGTATAGCCCCGACGACGCGCTACGCCGACCCGTTGCGCGGGAAGACTTACTTCTTCGCGGTCGCCGCGTACTTGCGACGGAAGCGGTCGACGCGGCCCTGGGTGTCGACGAGCCGCTGCTTGCCCGTGTAAAACGGATGGCAAGCGCCGCAGACGTCCGCGGTCAGCTCTTTTTTGGTGGATCGCGTCTGAAAGGTGTTGCCGCACGCGCAACCGACCGACACGACTGAGTACTCGGGGTGAATCCCGTCCTTCATTTGATTCTCCGAAAACGAGGCTGCGCGAGCTGGGCTCGGGGGCCGCAAAAGGGAGGCGGACGCTAGCGCCAAGTCTCCCGGTGTTCAAGGTCGGAAGCCCTCGGCGGTTCGGATTCGTTGAGCCAGCCTCGGCGTCGTCAAGGGGTCGAGCACGCGCGGCGCGCGGCGCTCGGAGTGCCCGTACCCGTGCCCGTGCCCGTGCCCGTGCCCGAAAACGGGGAGAAAGCGCTTCTTGAGGGATCGGGCAAGCGCACGGTTGCGGGGGAATGCTCGTCTTTGGGGGGATCGGGCACGGGCACGTTTACGGGGGTAGCTGGGAGCAAAGCTTAGCAAAAGCAGTAGTTTACGAGCGTGCTAGACTTCGCCGCAGCGAACTTGACGTTACGTGAACCCTCGCACAAGGTGCCTTCACATGACAGACCGGCCGACGCGCCGAGAGGCGCTTCAACGCATGGGTGTTGCCGGAGCGGTGCTCGGCGGCTCCGCGCTCACCTCTGCTCTCTGTTTCGATAGGGGCGGACTCGAGCTCACGCGTCCCACCGGCGAACGCCAGGTCCGAGACTTTCGCACCAACGCGCCGGGCCCGGCACCCGTCTACGCGATCGCGAAGAGCTCGACCGATCCGGCGACGCTCGTGCAGCGCGCGGTCGACGCACTCGGCGGCATGAAGCGCTTCATCTCGCGGGGCGACATCGTGGCCATCAAGCCGAACATTGGTTGGGATCGCATGCCGGTGCACGCGGCCAACACGAATCCGCGCGTCGTCGCCGAGGTGGTGCGGCTCGCGTTCGAGGCGGGCGCCAAACAAGTCATCGTGACCGACGCTTCCTGCAACGAACCCAACCGCTGCTTCCAGCGCTCCGGGATTTGGCGCGCGGCCTACGCTCTCGGCGCCACCGTGATTTTGCCGTCGGCGCACCGCTTCCGCGAGATTCGCATGCGCGGTGACGTGCTCGATCAGTGGCCAATCTACACGCCGCTCGTGAATGCCGACAAAGTCATCAACGTGCCGGTCGCCAAGCATCACAACCTCTCCAAGTACACGGCGGCCATGAAAAACTGGTACGGCGTGCTCGGCGGGCGGCGCAACCGGCTCCACCAGAACATCGACGTTTCGATCGCGGATCTGGCGACGTTCATGCGTCCGACCCTCACCATCGTCGACGCGACGCGCGTCCTTTTGCGGAACGGTCCGCAAGGCGGCAACATCGATGATGCGCGCGACATGCATCAAGTGATCGCGAGCCTCGACCAAGTCGCCGTCGACGCCTATGGCTCGACGCTGATCGGCGAGAAGCCAGAGCACGTGAAGTACCTGAAGCTCGCGCACGACCGCGGCATCGGCAACATGGACTATCTGAACGTGCCGCACGTGGAGGTGTGATGTCGCTCGCCCCGCGTGAAAGCCACGACGCAGATCTGCCGCTCCCGCTGCCCTGGCTCGAGAGCAAAGGGCCCGTGCCAGCGCTCGACCGCCCCGCGCGGAGCGCCGCGCCAGCTCCCGAGTCCGCGCCAGCCGTTGCCAAGAAGCGCTTACCCATCGTGAGCGCGGCGCCTCAGGGGAATCCCGTCGAAAAGCCCAGCGCTCCCCCCGCAAAGCCGCAGGCCGCCGAGGGCGCGCAGCCTGCCAGCGAGAAGCGAGCGGTGCCGCCCAAGAAGAAGGCTGGGCCCAAGCGGCCGGGCTCGGGGATCCCCGCGCGCCCCATCATCCGCGCCCTGGTGTGGGTGCGGCGCGTGTGCCAGGTCGGGTTTTTCGCGCTGTTTTTCTGGTTTCTTTGCAGTACGGCATTTCGCGGGACTTTCTCAGCGCGCTCGGATCAGCCGGTGCGTCTGCCGCTGCCCGTCGAAGCGTTTCTGTTGAGCGATCCGTTCGTCGGCGCGATGACGCTGCTCAGCACCCATGCGGTGTACCGTGGGCTCGCCTGGTCGCTCGGGATCGTGGCGCTCACGTTGCTGTTCGGTCGCGTGTTTTGTGGCTGGATCTGTCCGTTCGGCACCCTCCATCATTTCTTTGGTTGGATCTTTCCGAGCCGCACGTTGCGTGGTGGACGGCGTGTCGAGGCGAACCGAACGCACGGCTGGCAGGCGGCGAAGTACTACATGATGTGGGGCTTCCTCGGCGCCGCGCTGGCCGGGAGCGCGATCGGCGGGCTGCTCGACCCCATCTGCGTGGCCGTGCGCGCGATCGGCCTGGGCGTGTTGCCCGCTCTTCAGTACTTGGGCATTCGCGGCACCAACTTGGCCGCAGCCAGCAATGTGCGCACGTTGCAGATGGCGACGGACGGCGCGCAGGATGTGCTTTCGCGCAGCCTGTGGACAGCCAACCAGAGCTACTTCAACCAGACCTGGTTCATCGTCTTCACGCTCGTCGCCATCCTGTTCATGAACCGCATCATCCCGCGGTTTTGGTGTCGCGCCCTCTGCCCGCTGGGCGCGTTTCTGGGCGTGATTTCGCGCTTCTCTCTGTTCGGCATGGAGAAAGATCACGCCAAGTGCACGGATTGCAATCTGTGCCTCGTGCACTGCCAGGGCGCGGATAGCCCCCAAGGCGGCGTGAAGCATCGCGAGGACGAGTGTCACATGTGCTTCAACTGCGAAGCCGCGTGCCCCGAAGACGTCATCAAGTTTCGCTTTTTGCCTAACTTTTGCAGCGCTATCAAGAAGACCAACCTCGAAAGGCGTACGCTACTCACGAGCAGCGCGGCGGGCGCGGTGGCGATCCCTGCGTTGCGCATCGCCAATTGGCCGGACAAGGCTTACAGCGAGAAGGTGATTCGACCGCCTGGCGCGGTCGAAGAGCGCGAATTTCTGGAGCGCTGCATTCGCTGCGCCGAGTGCATGAAGGTGTGCCCGAACAACGCCCTGCACCCTGCGTTCTTCGAAGCCGGCGTGGAAGGTCTGTGGACCCCGATCCTGATCCCCCGCATCGGATATTGTGAATTTTCGTGTGTGCTGTGCGGGCAGGTGTGTCCGACGGGTGCCATTCAAAAAATCGACGAGAAGCAGAAGATGGGCATCGGTCAGCGCCCCGTCAGCATCGGCACCGCCATGTACGATCACGGGCGCTGCCTGCCGTGGGCCATGGCGACCCCCTGCATCGTCTGTGAAGAGTTCTGTCCCACCTCGCCCAAGGCGATTTGGGCCGAGGAGGTCGAGGTTCCGAAGCGCGACAGCAAATACCTCGCCAAAGGCGAGCAGGCGGCGATGCTGATGGTCAAAGTCCAGCGCCCTCACGTCGATCCGTCGCTGTGCGTCGGTTGTGGCGCCTGTGAAAAAGTCTGTCCAATCGTGGATAAACCCGCAGTCTACGTGACCAATGCTGGGGAATCTCGCTCCAAGACCAACGTGATCTTGCTCGAGAACACGCGCTACGGGCAGACTTGAGCTCCCGCTCGGGCGCTCCACCCGCCCGAGCCTTCGGAGCCCATGCAAAAGTCCTGGCGTCGTTGCTTCTCCTCGCTTGCTCATCTCTCTCTGGTCGCGTTGCCGCTCGCCTGCCAACAGAAGGAAGTGCCTCGGGAGTTTCGTCTCGAGGTGCCCGAAGTCATTCTATCGCCTGATCCGATCACGGTGACGGCGCGCGTGACCCACGCCGACGGTACGGTCGGCACGGGTGAGGACGAGTATGACTTCGTGGTGACGCCGCCAGCGCTCGCGAAGGTGAGCAAGCGCGGTGCGCTCGTCTGTCAGAGCTCGGGTGACGGCAGCGTCAGCCTCAAGCTTGGCGAGAACACGCGGCAGGCCGCATTGCGTTGTCGGCTGGTCGAGCGCGTCGATGCTTCCGACGTGGGGCGCGTCGAGCTGATGCAGGGCGCGTTCAAACCCAAAGTCCGCGTTCTCGGCAAAGGCGGCGCCGAGCTCGACGGTGTGGAGGTCACTTTGAGCTCCAAGAACCCAGGCGTGCTGCTCGCCAAGGGCAGCGAGCTCTTACCGAAGTCGGTCGGCAATGCGACCATCCTCGCGCGCGCCGGACAGGCAACTCAGGAGTTCAAGGTCGACGTGGTGCGCAAGTTGACGCCGGAGGCGCTGCCCATGCAGCAGAACCGCAAGATCAACTTCTCACTCGAGCAAGGCAAATACGAGCTCAGGGTGGTGCTGCCCGCTGCCAAGTCGCTCTCCGCCGAATGGCGCGGTGCGCCTTATTGTGACTACTCGGGGGTGAACAAGGAGCATGTGTCGACTTGCGTATTGCGCACCAAGGGTGGGGTAGTGTTCGACAATCCCGCATATCTGATCAGCGGGTCGACTGAGGTGTCGGTCGAAGGCGTTTCGATCTACGAAGTGCCGTAAAACCAGGCGCTTGTCGCGCATCGCGCGGCCTGCCGCTTCGGCGCCCGAGCGCGCCCCGTGGGAAACACCCGTTCAGGGTCGCTCGCAAGGGCTTGCTGAGCGAGCGCAGGCGAATGCTCGCGAAAACGTGTCGAAAGCTGGCGTCAGCCCGGCGCATGGGGGAGACTACGAACTGTTTGGGGTCGGCTGACATGAAATCTAAGCTTGTCGTTTGGGCGTCCTCCATGGCGCGTGCTTGGTTTGCGGCTGCAGTTCTCGCTGTCGTCGCTTGCGGTCGTGCGGACTTGCCGCTCGATGGTCCTGATGGCGTTCCGCTCGGCGGCTTCGTCGGTACCGGCGGGGCGGGTCCCGGTGGATCGCCCGCAAAGGGCGGAGCTCATCCCGGTGGTGCGCCGACGTTTGGCGGTGCGCCGACGTTTGGCGGTGCGCCTATTTCGGGCGGTGCGCCCACGTTCGGTGGCGCGCCGCCTTCTGGCGGAAGCCCCTGGGGCGGCTCTGGCGGTACGCCGGCCATTTGCGGCGACAGGCTGTGCTCGCCTGGTGAGAGTCTCGCGACGTGTCCGTTCGATTGTTCCGTGTGCGGCGATCTGGTCTGCAGCGGCACTGAAGGCAGCAGTTGTCCCTCGGATTGTCCCGTCTGCGGGGACAAGATCTGCACGCCCGCAGAAGTGGGATGGTGCGTCGATTGCATCGCCGTCGGCTGCGGCAACGGCGTGTGCGAGCCTCAAGACGCGCCCTTCTGCGGCGATTGCCGGCCCACGGTGTGCGGCAATGGCGTGTGCGAGAACGGCGAAGCCGGATGGTGTTCGGACTGCGTTAGCTGCGGCGATGGCCGTTGCGATGCATCGGAGGTTGGCTGGTGCTTCGATTGCCCGAGCTTCTGCAACTTCAACGGCGTTTGCGAAGCGCCGGAGCGAAACCCCGACTGTAGTGACTGCTACTGCGGCAATCGGAGCTGCGACCTCGGCGAAGATCAAAATCTTTGCGCATTCGATTGCGGGCGCTGCGGCGATGGGCTCTGTACGCAGAACGAATCTCCCTTCACGTGTCCGTTCGATTGCGGAACCTGCGGCAACGGCAAATGCGAGGGCAACGAATCTCGTGCCAACTGCCCTCAGGATTGTGGGTCCATCTGTGGTGACGGCATCTGCTCGATCCAAGAGGACGTTTTGAGTTGTGCGGCCGATTGCCACCGTTGCGGCGACGGCTTCTGCAGCGTCGGCTACGAGGACGGCAGCTGGTGCCCGATCGACTGCGGCTTCTGTGGCAACGGAGTTTGCGACAACAACGAAAACGCCGACACTTGCCCCATCGATTGCGCGATTTGTGGCGACGGACTGTGCTCGAAGAGCGAGGTTGGGGCGTGCCCTGACGACTGTCCGCTCTGCGGGGACGGCTGGTGCACGGGCTCGGAGTCGAACCTGAGTTGCAGCCTCGATTGTCGCTGTGGCGACGGGCGCTGCACGCTCGGTGAAACCGCAGGCAATTGTCCGACTGACTGCACCGCGTGCGGCGACGGCGTTTGCGGCTTGGGTGAGAGCTCCTCGAGTTGTCCCGAGGACTGCTCGGCGTGCGGTGATGGCTTGTGCACTGCCGGCGAGACCGCGCAGAGTTGCCCGTTCGACTGCCTGCGTTGTGGCGACGGCGTGTGCGCTTCCGGCGAATCCCCGTTTACCTGTCCGACCGACTGCGGTCGGGTGGCAAATTGCGGGGATGGCGCCTGCATCGGCAACGAGGTGCTGTATTGCCCGGCCGATTGTGGAGCGCCGACCTGTGGCAACGGCGTCTGCGAACTGGCCGATCTGGTGAGCTGCCCTGCCGAGTGCTTAGGGGGTGGCCAACCGTTCGGGGGCGCTGGCGGCATGTCGGGCTCCGCGGGCTCCGCGGGCGCCGGCGGCCGTGGCTAGGGATCGGGCCTCCAGATCCGCAGCGCGGCTCGCGTGGGCGCGCCGCGAAATCCCAGCAAAATGGCTGAAATTGTCTGGCCGTCCGTCGGGCCTGACGTGCCCCCCTTGCGCTCACGGCCCGCGCCTCATTGAATAGGCAGCGGATGGTCGATACGTCCGGCACAGTCTCCGACCAGCGCGGTGTTGCAGGGCGCGTCGCGAAGTGGCTCGTCGATAAGGAACGACCCGACGAGGCCGTCGCGCTTCTGGCTGCCTGGGCGGCCAACGGTCCCAACGACAAGCAGGGTCAGGAGCTGCTGGCCGAAGCGCTGCGTATCGCGCCAGGTGCGACCGTCGCTCAACAGGCCTTCGAGCGCATGGAAGGCGTCGCCGGCGCCCAGGCCGAACTCGACGCGGCTGTCATCCAGTTTTCGACCGAAGAACTGGCGCGTCTCGAAGCCGAGCTGCGCCGCCCGTCCTTTCGACGGGCGCAGATGGGCTTCAACAACAACATCAAGTCACACGACCAGGTGTTCCACGTCCAGACCGAGGATTCTGGGCTCGACCAACCGCACATCATCACGCACCTCTTCGCGGACGGCGGGCGTGTCATCAAGAGCCACAAACGTTCTTACGCGGCGGACGTTGCGCGCCCGGACGTGAGTGATTTCGTGCGGCAATTGATGAAGGCCCAGCACCTCGAGATGGTGCTGTTACTGCGCGAGGGGCGCTTCGACGAGGTCATCGCCGGGCGCGCCATCGGTGGCCTCGACCTTTTGACCGAGCCTCCGAACGTCGACAATATTCGCAAGCTCGCTAGCCAAAAGAAGCAGCGCGCCGAGACGCATTCGAGCGCTCCGCGCATGCCGGCGGCGGCGGTTCCCGAACCTGGGCCGGCCCACGCAGCCGTGGCGGCGGCCCCACAAGTCGAACCGACTTACTTCTCGCTGCAAGTCCTGCGCAGCCTGACGGGTGGCCCCGAACGCTACGACCCGAAGGGGCCGACTGCCGTGATCGGTGCGATGGGCGCGATCAGTCTGCCTGGCGAACGCTTCTGCCACCCGGAGGAAGCCAAGCTCTCTTACCGCGCCGAGCGGCTTTGGCTCGAAGATCTGGGCGGCGGCAACGGCGTTTTCTTGCGCATCCGTACGCCGGTGGAGCTCGAGCTGGGTGACGAGTTCGTGGTCGGCGATCAATTGCTGCGCATCGAACGAAACCCGGTGCCAGACGACGGCCCCGACGCGCATCCGACCTACTTTTATTCGTCTCCGAAATGGCCGTCCTCGTTCCGCGTGCTTCAGGTGTTCGAGGGCGGTGCCTCGGGCTGCTGCGTGATCGCGCGCGGCAACACGCTGCAGATCGGCTCGGCCGTTGGTGATCTGGTGTTCCCCGACGATCCGCTGGTCGCCGAGCAGCACTGCCTCATCGAAGAGCACGCTGGGACCGTGGTTTTGACGGATCTCGGTTCACGCACGGGCGTGTTCGTGCGCATTCGGGGCGAACAAGAGCTCGCGCACGGCGACGAGCTGCTGGTCGGCCGCACGCGGCTCGTCGTGGACCTCCGACAGGTGGCTTAGCGCCCGCGCCGCGCGGGACGTGGGTCACTCGTCGAACGACACCCAGAACGCCGCGCGTCGTCGCGCCGGGTGAAGCGCTCGCCAAAGCGGATCCGGCAAGAACAGATCGGACTCACAGTAACGACAGC
>JAEUAF010000842.1 GCA_019695485.1 Sorangium sp. | reverse complement strand
GCTGTTGCCGTCGCCGCCGAAGTCGTCCCAGCCAAACGAGTAGGCTGGTCGCATCTGCGGCGCTGTGACTCGCCCGCTTCCGCCGCCTTGCACGGCGCCGGGCGGAAGGGTGCCGTCCCCTGAAACGAGCGTGGTGCGCCCGCCGCGCAGGTTCCCGAGCTCGCTGTCAGCTTGCGCCATCATCGCGAACCCGTCGACTGGCACGATCGACGGGTTGCGTTGCGCGCACAGAGCGTGCGCGACGTCGAGAGTGATGCGCCGGAGCTCGCCAGCGAAAACCTCGTTTGTGATGACTAGCGCATCGACGTCGTAGACGTTGCCGAGGGCGCCGCGCACTTTGCTCGAGGCGTCCTCGCGCAATTGCTTCTCAGCGTCCCCGTTCAGCGTGCCCAGGTTGTAGTCGTTGAAAACGCGCGCGTAGATCGCTGGCGTGAGGCGTAGCTCAAGCTGAGCCGCTGTAATGAGCGGAGCGAGAGCCACGGATCACACCAGTTCGGCGAGCGCGTCTTTGACTTTGCCGTTTACGCCTGGGCGAGCGGCGACCGTAGCCCCGCCGCACGAACCATCGCTCTCGTCCCACCGTGCATCGCGCACCGAGGGATATCCCTCGAAATTCCTCCCGAGCAGCGCATCCGCTTCGGCCGTCGGCAGGTCGATCACCGTCCCCGCCGCGTGGATCTGCGGCTCGCCCTGAGCGTCGCGCCCGTAGAGGTAATTGGTGCGCAGCCGCACCTTTTTCGTCGCGGGTGTCGGTTGCTGGGCCTTGTTCGCTTCGTTGCTCATGATCGTTTTCTCCCTTACCAATTCAGGCAAATTGCTCCGATGAAACGCGAGCCGAGCTCAGGCCCGACTCGCTCTCATTCGATCCATTCAGCGTGGTTGCTCGCTGATCACACGTAGGCGTTGACGATGAGTCCGCCGACGTACGCCGATGTCTGCACCTCGGCATCTTGGTGCACCACTACGACCTTGATGCCGCCCATGGAGCCGCGGTTCTGGTCGTAGTACTGGCGCACGATGTAGCCGCCTGACACCTGAGTGGCGTCGCTCGGCTTGCCAGTCATGTTCCAGCGGAACGAGTACGAAGAGGCGATGTCGTCCTGCGACGTCGGAGGCATCTCGTCCGGGTTGCGGAAAAGAACCACGTCGCCGCCCCACACGAACACCGGCGTGCCAGCGCTGCCAATGTATCGCATGCGCGACACGTAGATGGGCGGGAGACCGAGGCGCTTGCTCAGGTCCTGAGGCGTGGGGATATCGCGATCGGTATCCTTGAAGCCCCAGTAAGCGCGCGCGGCTGGGTTGCGCACCATCGCGTTGAAGGTCGGGAGCGCCATCAAGATGCCGCTCAGGCCCATCAAGCTCGACTCGTCTCGACCTTGCAAATCCTTGATCGGATCCGACGAGCCGCCGCCGTTCCATTTCGCGCCGGCGGCCACTGTGAGCACGTTGTTTGAGTTCCAGTTGCTCGTAGTGCGCGCCAAGCTCTGAACGCGAATTTCGCGCTCGAGGGCCATGGCGTTCATCACGCGCTTGCTGGTCGCCGTCAGGATTCGAAGCGGCACGTCGGCCGCGGCTTCCACCTGGGTCGCCACGAAACCACCGAGAGCGCGCTCCGTGGTGGTGAACAGCGTGGTGGCGAGTCGCGGTGCGATCTCGGCAACCGACGCGCCACCGGTGCCACCCGTGGGGTATGCACGCTGGAAGGCGTCGTTCTTGTCGAAGACGTTGTAGTAGTCGCTCGGCTTCGGAACGAGCACGGGCGGAGAGTACACGTCGGCCATCGGTGGCTCATTGCGGTAGCCCATCGCGATGTTGGGCAGCGCGCTCGGCGTGTGCACGTCGCCCGTGCCGAGGTCGAGCAAATGCATTGGATTGTGCTCGTCGTCGCGGCGTGCCGCTTCGAGCATTTGGCGCGCGCGCTCGGGGTCATGCTGCGAGACCGCGTAGCACGACATCAAGAACGACTGAGCGGCAACGTATTGGGCCGTCGCGGAGCTCTTGGCGCGGACCTTCTGTTCTCCGTCGAGCACGTCCCAGCGCGCGACCTGATTCCCATCCTTGTCGTAGACGTAGCCGTCTTTCGTGTCGAGGTGGGTGACGGCACCGGGCTCTTTCGAGCCGCCGGGGATGTAGTTCTCGCCCGCGTTCTTCGGGATCTCGCTGTAGGGGATAGTGGCCATGTTGTGCAGAATCCTTCTGTTCGATTTGGGTTGG
Source organism: Sorangium sp. (assembly GCA_019695485.1). Classification (GTDB taxonomy): domain Bacteria; phylum Myxococcota_A; class Polyangia; order Polyangiales; family Polyangiaceae; genus PMG-095. The sequence continues at coordinate 3,925 of JAEUAF010000842.1, read as the reverse complement.
GTTTGCGCTGGCCAGCTATCAGGCGTTGAGCGCCGGGTTCACGAAAACGAGAATTGGATCACCCGATGCGCCGCCGCTTCGGGCCTGTCCGAGTGAGGCTTTCGCCGCCGTGTGAGCGAGGATTCGTCCCGCGGTCGTAACGTCCGCGTCGACCGTCTGCCCCGGGGTGATCGTGCCGTTGGCGATGGCGTACGCCGTGCCGAGCGGGCGCACGCGCCCAACCTGGCCGGCCTTGATCTTGTCCATCGTGATCCCCACGCACAGCGACGGGTTACCGCCGGTCGCCGGGAGGATGATCCCGGGGATCGTGGTGCCGAGCGAGTCACCGACGTAGTTCGTGGTGTCGAGCGCGACGGCGGTGTTTGCCGGGATGTCGGAGCCCGAGTAGTTTTTGAACGTCTCGTCGGAGGCGAGGGGAGTTTGCGCAAGCTGATCGTAGGTGGCGGACATGGGTTAGACCTTTCGGGGAAGAGCTTTTTGGTTGGGTGGGCCTTGGTTGTTTGCGTGCTTGTGTGCGTGGGTGTCGCGCTCAAGCGCGCGCGGTGGTCATCACCCGTTCGGCTTTCAGGAGGGCGCGATCGAGGGGCAGGCCCTCGTCCCGCGAAATGCGATCGGCGAGTTGGCTGAGAGTGAGCACCGGCACCTGCTTCGGCTCGGTGCTCGTGGGCGCGTCCGCCGGGGACCGGTCTTTCGTGAACGAGCGCAGCAGGTAGGCCTGTTGCGGCGCTACCGGGGGATAGAGCGCGTCGAATTGCTCGACGTTCGCGCGGCACAGCGTGACGAGCGCGGGGCGCATCTCCTCTTTGAGGCCCTTCTTGTCTTTGTACGCGACGAACGCGGCATCGACGCGCGCATTGACGTCCTGCTCTTCGCGCTCGGCCTTCCAGGCGCTGAGCTCGGCGAGCTGGGTCGACAGCGTCGAGATTTCCGCATCCTTCGCGCCGACCACTGTGCGGAGCGTCTGCACTTCACCGAGCGCAGCCGAGAGCGTCACCGACCCGCCGGGCTCGGTGATCGTGGTCGTCGTCGTCAGTGTCGGCGCTGCACTCGAGAGGGTCTCGGTGGGCGGCACGATCGGCGCCGTGGTCGTCACGGGCTCAGTGGGAAGGGTGGTGGGAGCTGCAGCAGCGGTCTGGACGGGGGTCGTCATGATTTGGGCCTCGGTGGTGGCGGACGCATCCGTGTCGGAATCGTCCAGATCGTTTTCTTCGTTTTCGCCTTCGGCGGCCTCGATCAATTCCTCGATCAGGCCGAGCACGTCGTCCCAGGTCGAGCCCATCGGGGCCGACACGAGTTCGCGGAGTGGCAACAGGTAGTCGGCGAGTCGCACGCCGTGCGGCGTGCCCGATGGGTCACCGTCCGCCGCGTCGAAGTGCTGGCGGAGCTGCCCCATCGCCGCGCAGCACTCGGCACACGTGGCGAGCTCTGGCAGCCGTAGGATCGACTTGATCCGCGGCATGTATTCGCTCGACGAGTAGCAGTAGCCGGCCGCGCAAAGCGTCTCCGCCGTTGGCTCGTCGGTCTCGGGCTCGCCCTCGGCGCGGAGCCACGTGACCGAGTCCTCCGACACGCTGCCAGCGCTCGCCGCTTGCGGCGGCCGCATACCAGTCAGAAACGGCTTGTTCGTGAGCGCGACACTCGTGAGCATCGGGCCAATGTCGGCGCCCGAAACGCGGTCCTTGTTCTTCCACGAGATCGCGGGGCTTACGCCGCCGTATTGGTCGTTTTCGATGTACTCGCGCGCGAGCGCTTTCCATTCGGTGAGCGCGTAGAGGTTGAGCCCGTCGTGCTTGAGGTCGTAGATCCAACCCTGCGCCGGCGCGCCAACCATCGGCACGCTGCCGTCGGTCGGACGCATCTCCGAGACGTGCTCGAAGTCGTACTGAATACGCCCGACGTTCTGTGATTTGAAGTTGCGACAGAGCGCGTCGAACACCTGCGAATTGAGCTCGAACGGGCCTTGACGGTGGCCGAGCCAGCGGCCGCGGCGGCCGACCTGAACCCAAACCCGCTTATTCTCGTCGCCCTCGGCGAGCGCCGCGGCCTTGTCGAGAGGCAGGCTCAGAATCAGGCGCGCGTCCGCGTCGGAATACGCCGCCATGTGACGCACCTCAGTGCGCGTTCCGTCCGGGTGAGTAACTGACATCCGAAGACCTCTCGAGGAACCACGAAAAGCAGAACGCGAAGCGCTCGTCTTCGCCTTGGGCTTCTCGCCGAAACGGCGTTGCGCCGCGCGAATGCGCGACTTGATAGAGGCGTACTTCGCCGGCGAGAGCGAAGCCTTTTGCTGCTCGAGCCGCGCGGCCGCGTTGTCGGCGTGGGCCTTGTCGTGGATCGGGTAGGCGCGGTTTTCCGGATCCGCGAACTCTCCCGCCGGAAGCGCGTTTCGCTTTTTCGCTTTCAGTGCGGCCATCTGTTGCGGTTCCTTTTTGATCGCGCTCGGCGTGTGCACGTCGCCGATCCCGATGTCGAGTCGGTGCTGCAGCGCCCCGAGCACGGCGCGCGTGAAATCTGCGAACGGTGCCCCGTCGGCGGTGAGCGCCTCGGCGGTCTGCCAAGACACGTCGCCCTCGGGACTCGCGGCGACCGGCGTCCCGCTCGTGCGCCCAATGAACGCGGCGGTCAGGTGCTCGCCGCCGCTCGGCGCGCGGTAGACCTCGACCGGCTCAGTCAGGCTGAGCCCGGTCTCCTCGCGTAGCTCTCGCGTGGCCGCCTCGGGGAAGCTCTCCCCCGGCTCGACGTGCCCGCCGGGGAGCGCCCACTTGCCGGTGCCGCGCCCGCGCGAAACCGACAGGAAGCGCCCATCGGCGCGTTGCACCACGACGATACTGGCCGCCATGGCTCAGGAGCGCGGCCAGTGGCCGGACACGCGAGACTTCCCGGGCATGGCGAGGATCTTCCAAGCGGTCGTCGACGTCGCATTCGCGACGGCACTGATTCGCAGGAACACCGAGCGCCACCCGAAGACCCGGAGCTCGATCATCGAGAGATCGGCGGGGATCGAACCCGTCGACTGGATCGCCGCAGCCGCGAGCGTTACCCCGTCGGGAACGCCCGTGATCAGTCTCCGCCAGCGCGAGCCATCCGCCGCATCCGGATCGCGAAACAGCGGCTCGATCGTCATGCCCGGATTTGTGCCGCCGGTGATCTCGACACCCACGAAGATCGAATCCAGACCCCAGCAATCGATCGCCTTCGTGGGGTCGATATTCGCGTCGGTGAGCGTCGCGCTGTCCGCCGCAATCAGCGCCGTCGCCGAGCGCGCGACACACAGCGCCGGCGGCGTTCCGCCCGCGAAACCGGAGACAATTCGCGTCATGGATCAGATCGCGACGAGTCGCCCCTCCACGTGAACGAACCCAGCGCCAGCGGTGAAGGCGCTCGTGATTCTGTCGAATCGCAGCACCTTGCCGGCTGCTACTTGCACGATGCCGTTCGAGCCGAACTTCGCGCCGATCGTGCCGCCCTTGTGCACGCGACCTGTCGACACCAGCGTTGCAAGCACGTCGCCCGTCGCACCGCCGAGCAAGTCGCCCTTCGTTGCATAGTCGGTGTCGTCGCTCGAGACACCGATTGCACTCGACGAGCCGCCGGTGAACGACGTGGTCACCTCCCACCAGAGTTTCCCGAGCGTGAGCGCGTAGCCCGCGGGTACAGTGGCGAGCACCGCGGCATCGGCAGTGCCGAAGCCGATCGCAAGCTTGAGATGGACGCCGAGGCCGCCAGCGATCAGCGCGCGCTCGATGTCGAATGGAGTGAAGAGTTGCGCTTCGGAGGGGAAATCAGTTTGCATCGGGGGGCTTTCCGTTTTTCGGCGGCTTCGCCGCTGGTGGCGTTGAGGGTTTCGCGGGTTTCGCTGGTGGCGCGCCCGGCTCGGAATTGCCGGACACTTCGTCCGCCGTTGCGTCGTCGGCTTGCGAGTTCT
>JAEUAF010000753.1 GCA_019695485.1 Sorangium sp. | reverse complement strand
CGGATGACGTTCGCCTTCATTTCGGACGTTGACTGACCATCGAAAGGTCCCGAACGCACCGCGATCCCCGCTTCCGTGTAGGGCTTGTCGAGAGCGTCGTGGAGCGCGCCATCTTTGCTCACGACCTCGATGATCGGCAGCCCATAGGCGCGAGCAAACTCGAAATCGCGCTCGTCATGTGCCGGCACGGCCATGATCGCGCCCGTGCCGTACGCGCCGAGCACATAGTCCGCCGTGTAGATGGGAAGCTTGGCGCCCGTGAGCGGATTTTCGGCGTAGCCACCGGTAAAAATCCCGGTCTTTTCGCGACCGAGCGCGGTGCGTTCGAGGTCGCTCTTGCGTGCGGCCGCCTTCACGTAGGCCTCGACCTCCGCCTTGCGTTCGTCGCTGGTGAGCGACAACGTGAGTCGGTGGTCGGGAGCGATCACCATGTAGGTCGCCCCGTAAAGCGTGTCGGGCCGCGTCGTGTAGACGGTGATGGCTCCGCTCGATCCGACGAGCTTGAAATCGACTTCCGCGCCTTCGCTGCGGCCGATCCAGTCCTTCTGCTTTTCACGGGTTTCCGGCCAATCGAGGGCGTCGAGATCGGACTCCAGTCGATCGGCGTAGGCCGTAATCCGGAGCTGCCACTGTCTCAGCGGGAGGCGCACGACCGGGTAGTTTCCGCGCTCGCTACGCCCGTCGACGACCTCCTCGTTCGCGAGCACGGTGCCGAGCTCCTGGCACCAATTGACGGGTATTTCGGATTGAAAGGCGAGGCCGCGCTCGAACAGCTTGAGAAAGATCCACTGCGTGCAGCGCACGTAGTCGGGATCGGTGGTGTTGATTTCGCGCGACCAATCGTAAGAAAAACCCAGCGATTTGAGCTGCCGCCGGAATGTGTTGACGTTCTCAGCCGTGGTAATCCGGGGGTGCGTACCGGTCTTGATGGCGTGCTGTTCGGCGGGCAGCCCGAAGGCGTCCCACCCCATCGGGTGAAGGACGTCGAAGCCGCGCATCCGCTTGTAGCGAGCTACGATATCGGTCGCCGTGTACCCTTCGGGATGACCGACGTGGAGCCCCGACCCGGACGGGTACGGAAACATGTCGAGCACATAGAGCTTAGGGCGGCCTGGGTGGCGTACCGCCTTGAAGGTGTCGTGTTCTTCCCAGTAGCGCTGCCAGCGCGGCTCGATGGTCTGGTGCTCGTAAGCCATGACGTATCATAGTCAGCCAGCGTCCAAACCAAAGGGGCGGACGCGCGTTCGTCCCTTGGGCCAGGCCCGCGAGCGGGCTCGCTAACGCTCGCGCTTGGCCGCCGCGTCGGTGGCCTTCCGCTGGAGGCGTTCTCGGCGTCGCGCTTCCGCGGGCGGTTTCTCACCGGTGCCGCGCTCTACGAGTTCGAGGGCCAACCCCGGTTGCTTCAGAAAGTGCTCATAAAGCTTAGAGAGCTCGAGCCTCAGCGAGGGATCGTCGACCTCGAGCGCCAGCGCTTCGAACTCGGCCAACGCTCGGGCGCGGTCCCCCCTCGCCTTTGCGATGTCTCCCCGGGCGCGGCGCGCGTCCACCCCGCCCCCGCGCTCCACCGCGGTCTCGGCCACGGCGGCGGCTCGTTCGAGCGCCCCTGCCCGCCGCAGCGTGCGTGCCATTCCCACCAGGTCTTGTCCGGGGAGCAACCCAATCGGCTCACCGTAGAGCCCAACGAGCGCTGCCATGCTGACCACGTCCCAGGCGTTGTGCCCGACCACCGCCTCGAGCCCAGAATCATCGCCGGTCCGCAGAAAATGCCCGTAGCGAGCGGCAATATCGGCGCCTTCGACGTCTGGTCCCCGCCCAAACCCTAGGACCTCACTCTCGAGTGAGACCAGGCGGCACGCCCCAATTCGTTTCCCATGCAAGCGCCGCGCGACGTGCAACAGGTCGAGGTGTGGACGCACGGGCAGTGGAGGCAAGTGATTCATCACACAGCGCGTCGCTAACAGCGGTAGGTCGAAGGATTTGCCGTTGTAAGTGACGACGACCTCGGCCTGCTCCAGACACTCGCGGACGCGCGCCAAGAGCGCCTTTTCATCGGCGGGCCGGCGCAGCAGCAGTTGCTCGATGAACAGCCGATTTTCGGCGTCGAACCACGACATTCCCACCAAAAAGGCGAGCACCCCCGCCCCACCACCGAGCCCGGTGGTCTCGGTGTCGAGAAACAGGGCCCGCTCGTAGCGCACACCCGCGAGCGTGGGGTCCAAGGCCAGCAGCGCAACGAGTTCCGCGTTCGCGCCCAGCGCCGAATCGACCGGCATCCTACCAACGTGATGGGAGAGCGCGAGTCGTTCGAGCCGCTGATGCAACACGCCTTCGTCACGCTCGATGCGAGCGAACGGTAGGCTGCTCTCGGCGAGCTCCGTTTGGGCGCGCGAGGTCACGACACGGCCCAATATCTTGTCGATTTTTCCTCGAAGTTCGGCGAGTGCTTGCTCGCGGGCCCCCGGCGCTTCTTCACGCGATGGTGGCCGCTCGCCCTCGCCCTCGGCGGGGAGAGCGGGGGACTCGAGGTCGGTGTTCGGTTGCGCGTCGTGGGCGGCGGGCGGTGGCTCGGCGGGCTGCTGCTGCGAAGGCGTTGGAGCCCTCAAAAAGGCAAGCTTTTGCCTCATGTCCATGGCGGTTAGTCGACCTCGACTGATGCGAGCAGACCTTCGATCGCCGTGACCAACACGCGGTGACGGGGCGTATCCAGGACCGGCGTTCCAAGCGCAGAGGCCGCAACTTTGACGCAGGACACACGGTTCCGCTCCACGGCGGCGCACAGCAGGCCATTCTTCAAGGGCACCAGGATTCGCCCGTCGCTGTCGAATACCGGGGCCGCGCTCACCGCGGCAGGCAGCTCCCACGACAACTCGCGACGGAGCGGCGTCCCCCGGTAAACCTCGAGTTGCGCGTCGGTGACCACAGCGAGTGACTGGCTGTCGGAGGAGGCGCGCAACGCCGGGATTCGAAAAAGTACGCCGCTCGCGCCGACGCCCAGCACCTCGTCGCCGACGAGCGCGCAAAACTCGGCGGAAGGGCAGGAAACGAGCTCTCGCGCTGGGCTGCCGAGCACGAAGCGGTTGGTCTTTCCAGCGAGCGACGAAACCGCGCTGCCATCGGCGCGAGCAGCGGCGATGGCTCCGTTGGCCAACAGCGACGGCGCGGAAGAAAAAGCGACTTGCCCCGGAACGTGCAGCACCAATGCGCCACGCCCCGACAGTCCGAAGAGTCGACCGTCCTCGCTCTCGAAGAAGTAGCGACCGAGACCATCGGCAATCAAATCTGATTGAACGACGATGGGACTCTCGAACACCCAGAGCAGCGTACCGTCTGGGCGTAGCGCATAGATGCGCCGAGCCGTCGGGACCAGCACGGCAGACGTAACGCCAATAGCGACGCGCCCCGTCACCGGCCCGCGCAGCGTGTAACCCCAGAGGTAGCCGCCCTCCGCGCTGAGCGCGTGCACGTAGCCTTCGGAAGTCCCGATATAGGTGGTGCCATCAGGGGCTACGGCCGCGCGTCCCGCGGGGCGCGCCCCTGTCCGAAAACGGAATCCGACGTGGAGGGGGCCCGCCGAGGACGACTCCTCAGGCGCAGGTGCTGCTACCGCGAGAGGGCTGCGCCCAAGGATTGACCCCGCCCCAGCAGCGAGCGCGACGACGCTAACGAGCGGGCGAAGACAGGGCCAGGCGGTTCCGAACACGAGGCGAGCTTTTCCCTGACCGGGGGCGAGCGCAAGGGGCCGCGAGCGCTGCGCGCGGTGGTAGGGTCTCGGCGTGCCCCTTCACGTGTTCGGACTGACCGGCGGCATCGGCTCGGGCAAGAGCAGCGTGGGCGCCCATTTTCAGGCCCTGGGGTTACCCGTGGTCGATGCCGACCAGCTCGCCCGAGACGCCGTGGCTGTGGGCAGCGAGGGACTCTCGGAAATCGTCCGCCGCTTCGGCGCAGACGTGCTCGCACCCGACGGCTCCCTCGATCGGGCCGCGCTCGGGCGTCGCGTGTTCTCGAACCCCGATGAACGACAGGCGCTCGAGGCCATCACCCACCCCCGCGTGCGAGCGTTGGCGCGCGACCGCTTCGCAACTCTCGAGGCGCAGGGGGAGCCGCTAGCGTGCTACGAGGTGCCGTTGCTTTTCGAGGCTGGGCTGGAGAAAACGTATTCGCCGGTGGTCGTCGTGGCCGTGCCCGCCGAGCTCCAGGCCACGCGCGCGGCCGCCCGCGACGGGGTCACACGCGAGACGATTCAGCGCCGGATTTCGGCGCAGTTGCCCCTGGCCGAGAAGATGGCGCGCGCTGACTTCGTGATCGACAACGGGGGCTCTCTGGACGCTACCAAGCTTCGAGCAGAGCAGGTGTTGCGCGCCATTTGCGACCGCTTTGGGATTCCTGTCGATCGCTACGCCGCAAAGACCAAGACGCGCGCTTCATAGCGCGTGTTGGTTCGCTCGAAGACGCAGGCAGCGTCGCTAGCGCGCTGAGCGAGCCTCGGCGGCGAGCAGCGTGTTTTCGAGCAGCATGGCGATGGTCATCGGACCTACCCCGCCGGGGACAGGGGTGATCGCGGAAGCAACCTCGGCTGCCGAAGCGAAGTCGACGTCACCGCACAATTTGCCGTGCTCATCGCGATTCATGCCCACATCGATCACGACCGCGCCGGGCTTGATCCAACTGCCGGAGATCATCTTGGCACGCCCGACGGCGGCGACCAACACGTCGGCGCCGCGGCACACCTCGGCGAGATCTCGCGTCTTCGAATGTGCCAGAGTGACGGTCGCGTCTTGTTGCAGGAGCAGGCCCGCGATGGGCTTGCCAACCAAGTTACTGCGACCGACCACGACCGCTCGCGCACCGGTCAGGGTCACCCCCGCCTCCTTGAGCAGGCGCATGCAGCCGCGGGGCGTGCACGGCACTAGCCCGCGCTGCCCAGACCAGAGTGCGCCCACGCTCTGCGCGTGCAGGCCGTCGACGTCCTTTTGCGGATCGATGCTTCGAATCACCTCGGTTTGGCGAATTTGCTGCGGGACCGGGAATTGGACGAGGATGCCGTCGACTGCAGCCGAGCGATTCAGCTCTTCGACCAGGTCGAGCAACGTGCGCTCACTCGTGGAGGCGGGCAGCCGATGCACGCGCCCGCCCATACCAACTTCGGCCGCCGCCTTTTCCTTGCTCCCGACGTAGACCAGCGACCCCGGATCCTCTCCAACGAGCACGACGTGCAGTTCTGGCGTGCGGCCGTGTTCGACCTTGAAGCGCGCGAGCCGCGCCGCCACGTCGCTGCGAACCCTGGCCGCGATCACCTTGCCGTCAATCAGCTGTGCCACGAGCGCGTCACTACCAGAGCCAGGGGGACTCGTCCACCAACCGCTCGTGTCCTGAGTCCGACAAACGCGGTCTACTCATGAACTTCCCACCTTGTGATGAGCGTGCGACTCACCACGCTGGCAACCATAAATTAGAGCGAAATTTGGAGCGGCACGAAGGTCACCGCGTCCGCGGCAACCGTCACACTCACCGTCCCGCTCGTCGCGCCGGCGAGGGAAACACTGGTGGGGGCCCCCGGATACGCGGGCGCAGGCAGGTTGCCGAGCATCGCTAGCCCAGACACGTCGGTCGCTACGTCGTCCACGGACCATAGGCCAGCCACGCGATAGGCAACGAACGTCGCCCCGCTCAGGGCGAGCTTCACACCGGACACACCTTGTCCCGTCGTCTTCGAACTCACCCAAAACACGACTTGCGCGGTGCCCAACGCGCGACTCGACGGCGTGCTCAGAGAGAGTGTGATGGTGTCGATCACGTCCGATTGCACGAGGCCGAGCGCGACTGTGCTCGCAAGATTGGTGGCAATCGGAGTCAGCGTCCGCAGTGAGACGTTCCCGGTCACCGGTCGCACGCTGACCCAGGAGGCGACGGCTGGCGCGACGCCGCTCAGCGAGAACGGGTCAACGCCGTTCCAGTTGGCGCTCACGATGCCTCCCGAGGCGCCCGTTGCCTCGACAACCGCCGCATTGGGGTCGAGCAGCGCGGTTCGAAAGGTGTCGTCGACCAGGTTGACGACTGTACCGCTGAGGCTGCCGGCGCTGAGTCCACCGCCGCCCGCGGCGCCACCCGCTCCCGACGACCCACCACTCGACGACATCGTGCCCTGCCCTACCGGTGGCAGGCCGGTGCATTCGGTGGGCGTAGGGCATGTGTCCACGAGCGGTGCGTGTCGCGGCTCTCCCTGACTGCAGCCGACGACCGCAACCAGGCCCGCTGCGACGACCAAGGGCCGCGTTACCGCTAGCCGCGCACCGAAAATGCTCGAGCGAACGACGGCGATCATGCTGGGGTCTCCGTGGGAGGCGCCGGAGGCGCACTCGCTGGATGTGAGGGCACAGTCGAGGTTAGACGCTGATGTACCCAGTAAGCGCCGAGCAGCAATGCCGCGCCGATGAGCTGGGAGGTGCTGAGGCCCAGCAAGCCTCCGCGGTCGTCGTCGCGCAGAAACTCGAGCAGGAAGCGAATTCCCGCGTACAGCGCAACGAACGCGAGGAAGACCTGGCCGTCATAACGCTTGCGACCGTGGACATGCAGGATCAGCCACGCCGCGACCGCAAAACATGCTCCCGATTCGTAGATCTGCGTGGGGTGCACTGGCAGCGAATCGGTTGCCACCGAGGCGATCAGCTTAGCCTTGCTTTGGACCTCGCTCGCCGGACTGCCACCAGGGAAGCTCAATGCCCACGGGACCTGCGATGGAGACCCAAAACAACAGCCAGCGAGCAGACAGCCGAGTCGGCCGAAGCCAAGCCCCACCGGAACCACCATGCCGGCCATGTCGGCGGCCTTCCAGAACGGAAAGCGGTCGCTCTTCAGCAGCCAATACGCCACGCCCGATGCCGCGGCGAATCCACCGTAATACGTGAGTCCGCCCGCATAGAACTGAGCCCAGGCGAAGCAATTGGTCGCCTTGGGACGGCACACGCCGGCCAGCATGTCCCAATAGCCCTGATATTCACCCGCGCATTGGCCGCGGGTCACGTGCCAGGCGACCTTCGAAGGATCCGTGCAAAGGTGCACGTAATCCCAGAAATAGCCGTCAGCAAAGACGTGTAGCAAGCGACCACCGGCCACACCCGCGAGCAGCATGGCAAGCCCCAGATCCACGATCACGTCCGGGTTTTGCCCGATGCGCTTGGCCCAAATCGTGCCGATCACCGTGGCGAACAGGAAGCCACTCAACAGCAGGACGAAGTAGCTCGGAAATGGGACCGTGTAGTCGCTGCCAAACAGCGCCAACTGGAATTCGAACAGCCTACCGTGCATGAGCCCCGCGCAACCTCAGCTCGTAGGTGGCTCGCTCGAAAGGGCGCCGGCATGGCGAGGTACAGGCGGATGACCACGGCGCGAGGTGAACATGTCGACCGCCATCAAACCGACGCCGATGCAGATCGCGATGTCGGCGACATTGAACGTCGGCCAATGGTCGGTGAGCGCCCAGCCCTTCGCTAGTCGGCCGATCGCGTGATTCATGCTGAGCACCCAGTCCGCGCGATAATCGATGAAGTCGATCACGCTCGAGCGAGTGATGCGATCCGAGAGGTTGCCAAGCGCACCGCCCAGCACCAACGGCAGGCCCCAGCGCAATGCGTTCTGGCCCGGTGCCAATTTGCCGTACAAGGATACGATAAAGAGCACGGCCAACACGCTGACCGCCAAAAAGAAGGGCAGACGTACGAGCTCGCTCGAATCCTGGAGCAGGCCCCAAGCTCCGCCTTTGTTGTAGGCGAGCGTGAGGGTCAGGTGATCCTGAACCAACAAGATGAATGGTTCGTGCGCGGGGCGCGCCGTCAACGCGATTTCGGCCCAGGCTTTGGCGCCGATATCGAGTAGCAACGTGACCGCGGCGACCACGCCGAAGAACACGAACTTGGGCCGGGGGCGCGTGGGCGGGCCCGAATCGACCACCTCGGAGGGAGTGGTTTCGGGTTCGGAAGCGTTTTCGTTGTTCATCAGCCGTGCCTTTTCTACGACAGCTCGAGGCGCCGAGCTACCGGCGACGCCGAAACCCCGCACACCGAGGGAGCTCGGAAACGTCGACCGGCGCTCAGGCCTACGGGTGACGGGCGCCCGCTCGACGCCCCATTGACCCGCCGACCGGCTTTACGACTACCGCACATTTGTTTAGCATTGTGGAGCTCATGCCTGACCCGCCCTGGAAACGCGACTCCGGTGTCTCTGCCGTCCTCGAGACCTGGCAGGCCGAGGGCAGCATCAAGCGCTGCTTCTCCGCCGAACGAGCAATCGCTTCGTCACCGGCCAGCTTTGCCCCGCTGCCCGAGGGGCTCGGTCCGGCAGCTCGCCAAGCGCTTTCCGGACGCGGTGTCGAGTCCTTGTACTCTCACCAGGCCGAAGCCATCACGGCCGCGCTCTCGAAGCGACATGTCGTCGTGGCCACGCCTACGGCAAGCGGGAAAAGCCTGTGCTTCCACCTGCCGGTACTCGAAGCGCTGGCAAGGGATCCCTCAGCGACGGCGCTCTACCTCTACCCGACGAAAGCGCTTTCTCGCGATCAGGAGCACGGCCTGCTCGGCCTGCTCAACGACGCTGGGTTGGGTACGCGGGCCATGGTGTACGACGGAGACACGCCGGGTGACGCGCGCCGCGTGGCACGTGAACGCTCGCGGATCGTCATCACCAACCCCGACATGTTGCACTCGGGCATTTTGCCGAGTCATGCGCGCTGGGCGAGCCTGTTTCAAGGCTTGACGTACGTCGTGCTCGATGAGCTCCACACTTACCGCGGCGTGTTCGGCTCGCACCTCGCGCATGTTCTGGCCCGCCTGCGCCGGGTGGCAGCTTTTCACGGTCGTTCGCCGACGTTCATCGGTGCAACCGCGACCATCGGTAATCCCCGCGAGCACGCAGCTCGCCTGTTTGGCACCGACCCCGAGCAAGTCGCACTCGTCGATCGCTCCGGCGCGCCGAGCGCGGCGCGCGAAGTCTACCTGTACAATCCGCCGATTGTGAACGCGGAGCTCGGCGTGCGAGGCAGTGCGTTGAAGCACGCCGTGTCGCTGGCCGCCGACTTGGTGAACGCGCGCGTACCTACCATCGTGTTCGGACCGTCGCGCAATTCGGTCGAGGTGATGCTCAAATATCTGCGCGCAAAGGCCTCCGACGTGGCCGGCGCCGACGCCATCATGGGCTACCGCGGCGGCTATTTGCCGGAGACGCGCCGCCGCATCGAAAATGGCCTCCGCAGCGGGGAAATCCTATGTGTCGTGGCGACCAATGCGCTCGAGCTCGGCATCGACATTGGAGATTTGGATGCCGTGGTCTGCGCGGGATACCCCGGCTCCGTCGCAGCGACCTGGCAGCGCTTTGGGCGAGCCGGGCGCCGTGGTTCGCGGAGCATCGCGATGCTGGTGTGTTCGAGCTCGGCGCTCGATCAATACATGGCGCGCGAGCCGCGCTACCTTTTCGAGACCGGTGCCGAGGAAGCGCGCATCGATCCCTCCAACGTCGAAGTCTCGATTCAGCACCTCAAATGCGCGGTTTTCGAGGCCCCTTTCGAGCTCACGGCGAGGGGCGGGCGGCCGGCTCACCCCGCCGAAGCGCGCGGCGAGGCGCACCTTGGCCTCGACCTGACGTCGACGCGCGATGCGCTCGATTACCTGTCGAGCCACGGCTTGGTCCACGAATCCGACGGCCGCTATCACTGGGCAGGCGAAGCTTTCCCCGCTAGCAGCGTGTCTCTGCGCAACATTGGTTGGGACAATTTCGTGATCATCGACGTGGGGACGGATCGCACGCTGGCCGAGCTCGACTACCGCGCCGCACACACGATGCTGCACGAGCAAGCCATCTATCAGCACGACGCAGAGCAGTATCAGGTAGAGCGTCTGGACTTCGACAACCACAAAGCCTTCGTGCGCAAAGTGGAGCCGGACTACTTTACGACCGCCCTCACCTACCGCACGGTGAGCGTGCTCGAAGAAGCGGCGCAGCGGGAATTCGGCCGCGGAAGCATTGGCCACGGCGACGTGAAGGTGCTCGAGCGCGTCACCGGCTATAAGAAGATCAAGTTTTTCACCCACGAGAACGCCGGCTACGGCGACGTGCACCTGCCAGAAATGCAGATGCACACGACGAGCTTCTGGTTGACGGTGCCCGAGGTGCTGGTGATCCACCTCGCCGAACCACGGGCGCTCGTGATCGACGCGCTGCGGGGGCTCGGCGCGGCGTTGGAGACCGTGGCGACGCTTGCGCTCATGTGCGACCCGCGCGACATCGGCCAAACCCTGGGGGATGGCTCGAACGCAACGGACGGAGAAGCCTTGCTACCTGCGGGACGCGATCCGTTCAACGGACGCACGGGACGCTTCGACCCAACCATCTTTCTCTTCGACGCGCACGCCGGGGGGGTCGGACTTGCTCCGCGCATCTACGAACGCGCGAGCGAGCTCATCGCACGAGCCAAGACCCTAATGGAGCATTGCCCGTGCCCGGGTGGCTGCCCAGCGTGCGTCGGACCGAGCGAGGAAACCAGCGGCCGAAAACAACTGGGGCTGCGTTTGCTTGCCGAGCTCGGGGCCCCCGCTGCAACGCTCTTGCGGCGCGGGGCAAACGCCTAGAAATTTCCCCCAAACCTGATCGAGGTCCGCGAGCAGTGCCCTTGACCGCGAACCCCGCAGCACGGGCCGGCCATGCTACGGTTCCGAAAGCAATGGCGCGTGCGGAAGGGTATCTGGTTTTGGCAGCGCTCTCCCTGAGTTGGGGATGCCGCGCCACCGGTTCGGCGCGGCTGACGCGCGTCACGGACGATGCCGGCGACCCGACCGTCGTCTTGCCGACGGATGCTGCGAGCGTGGATGGCAGCGTTCCTCAAACCGAACCGCATGTGCTTCTCTCGGCCGATCCGCCGCACGGCCCTTTTTCGGGCGGCACCTTGGTGTTGTTGCGGGGCAATGGCTTTGCGAGCAACGCACGTGTCTGGTTCGGCGACGCCGAAGTGCCCGCAAGCGACGTGATCCCGATCGATCCGCATCGCATTCAAGTAACGGCGCCGCCCGGCGCCGCGGGACTTGCCGATCTCGTCGTGCAAAACGCCGATGATGAGTCGACGCGAACAACGCTGGCCGGCGGCTACGCGTACGACGCCTTCTACGCGGATCCCAGCAGTGGACCCACGAGCGGCGGCACACTGATCACGCTGCATGGCACCGGCACCCATTGGGATGACGCGACCACGGTGACGATCGACCGCAATCCGTGCGAGATCGTGAGCGTCGATGACGCGGTCACGCTCCAATGCCGGGTGCCAGCTGGGACAACGGGCGCCAAACCCGTGCGGGTCACCACCAGCGACCAGGTCGCCGTCGACGTGCTCGATGCCTTCACCTACAGCAACAGCGACAACGGGTTCCGAGGAGGCTTGAGCGGCGCGCCAGTCGACCACTCGCTCAAGGTGCTCGCCTTTGGCAGCCTGACAGGCGAAGCAATCCCCGGCGCGACGGTGATTGTGGGCGGCGACGCGCCCATCGTCAGCAAGACCGACGGCAACGGGGTCGTCGTGATCGACTCGCCGGCGCTCGGCAAGCGCAACACGGTCACGCTGGCGCGGCATTGCTTCGAACCGGTGACCTTCGTCGACGTCCCCATCGATACGTTAACGGTTTACCTGGATCCGGTCATCTCTCCGAGCTGCTTCGATCCAGGGGGGGATCTGGAGAATGGCGGCGGTACCACCGGCCAGAGCAGCACTGTGCGCGGCGAGCTCGTGTGGCCCGAGACCCAGGAGTTCAGAAAGAGCGGCTTTACCAACGTCCCCGAGCCGGCATCGAACTCTGAGACCAAGGCGGCCTACGTTTTCGCGCTGAGCGCCAAACCCACCGACGGCTTCCGCTTGCCGGGCAGCGGCTCAGCCGTCACGCAGGACTCGCCCGGCAGTACCGGCTACCAATTCAGCCTACCCACCCGACCCGGGAACTACACGTTGTACGCGCTCGCCGGCATCGAGAACCGCGCGCTCTCGCCGCCCGCATTTACCGCCTACGCGATGGGCTTGATTCGCGGGGTCGCAGTGCCAGCAGGCGGCGGCGCGACGGACGTGTTCATTCGCATCGACGTCCCGCTCGACCACGCTTTGACCTTGGCGATTACGCCTCCGGAGGCGACGGCGGTAGGGCCGAATCTGCTACTCGCAAACGTCGCTATCCGCGTCGGCAGCGAGGGCTACGCGATTTTGCCGGCCGGGCGCCAGCAGGCGTTGCTTGGCAGCGTGCAGACGCTCGATTTCGTGGGGATTCCGGCGCTCGTCGGCAGCCTCAGCGGGACGAGCTACGTGGCGGCCGCACAGGCCGTGACTGGAAGTGGCGGCGGTCTACCGCGCTCTGTGCTCGGGCTCTTGAGCGCGACGACTACGAGCACGCCACTCGCGGTCGGGCCTTTCATCGAGATCCCCGTGCTCGGAAGCCCGACGCCCAATGGCAGCTGGAACGGGCAGGACCTCGCTTGGCACGCTGCCGCAGGCGGACAAGCCGCTAATCTTGCCATCATCGATATCGAGACCGCGGCCGGGCTCTATGATTGGCGCATTGTCGCCCCGGCGGGCACGCGCTCGGTGCGCCTCCCTGACCTATCAGCGATCGCGACGGACATCGCTTGGCCAAGCGGAGAACAAACCATCCAGGTCACTCTGGCCAGCGTGCCAGGCTTCGACTACGCAAATCTGCGCTACCGCGACATGGCGGAGCGCGGTTGGTCGGCGTACGCGGCCGACAGCTTTTTCGCGACCTATTAGGGTAGTGAATTGAGGGCGCGAGTCGTGAGTCACCTCGGGCGAACCGCTTTTTTGCTGCTCGCGGGCCTATTGGGCGCCTCGTGCCTCGAGCGGGGCGACCGTTGGTATCTGGAGAGCGCTGCCACCTGCGTGAGCGGACACGAGCGCTGCAGCGGCAACCGACTCGAGCGCTGCGTGGGGATCGGACAGAACTCAGCGTGGGAGTTGGTCCGCGACTGCGCGCCGGACAACCTCGTATGTGCGTCCGCGCTGCTCGATTGTGTTTCCTGTAAGCCGGGCGACAAGCATTGCAGCGGCCAGACGGTGCTCACGTGCAATGCCCAGGGCACACGCTTCGATCCGAGCGAAACCTGCGATCCAAGCAAGGGCGAGGCGTGCCGCGCAGGGGGATGTTCGAATCTCTGCCTCGAAGCCCGCAGCCGCCGCAGCAACGTGGGCTGCGAATATTGGGCCGCAGATCTCGACAACGCCCGCATCAGCGACACGTTGAACGCAGCGGCCCAGCAATTTGCCGTCGTTCTAAGCAACCCAGAACCCGACATCTCCGCCCAAATCGTGATCGAACAGGACGACGCCGCCCCGGGCGAGCCCAACCAAATCTTGGAGGCGGCCCGCGCGACGATCCCGCCGTTTTCGCTGCGCGTATTCAAGCTCGGGCCACGCGAGGTCGATGGCTCGGCGCCCGGCACCTACGATACCGGAACCGGCACGGCGCTCTCGCGCGCTGCCTATCGCATCCGCACGAACATTCCGATCGTTGCTTATCAATTCAATCCCCTCGAGAACGTCAGCGTGTTCTCGAACGACGCCTCGCTGTTGAAGCCGCTCGAGGCCGTCACACCTGACACCTCGAACTTCGTGGATTCGTACGTCGTGCTGAGCTGGCCACAGACCATTGCCGCGACGGACGACCCGCGCACGAATTTCGACCCCTCGAATCCGACCAATTTGCGCGCCTTCCTGACGCTGATTGGCACCCGACCCCAAACGCGGGTGCGCATCACACCAAGCACCGACGTGATCCCGGGAGGGCCGGTCGCAGCGACCAAGGCCAACGGCACGATCGAAACCGTACTCGACGCGTTCGACGTACTGAACCTGGAAACCGGTGGGTTCAACGCCGATTTCAGCGGTTCGCGCATCACCGCAGATGGGCCTCTGATCGTGTTTACAGGTAGCGAAGCCAGCGACGCGCCATTCTTCCCGGACCTCTCGCATCGTCGGTGTTGCGCGGACCATCTGGAAGAACAGCTCGATCCGATTCGCACCGCCGGCCATTCCTTCATCGCCACGGTCTCCCCCAATCGCGCCAGCGCCGTAGCGGCGGCCGGTGCGAAAATCGATGTCTTGCCGCAGCCCGAGTACTTCCGCGTCATCGCCGCGACGGACGCCGGGGCGCGCATCACCACTTCGCTCGACGGCGAGGCGGCGCGCTTCGAGCTGCCCAACAAGGCGAGCTATGTGGACATTGAAAGCGCTCAGCATTTTTCATTGAAGAGCGATGCGCCAGTGATGATGACCAGCGTCTCTCCGAGCCAGGAGGCCGCGAACATCCCGCGTGGCCTGCCGGGAGGCGACCCGAGCCTGCTCGTAATCCCGCCCATCGAGCAATTTCGCAGCACTTATGTGTTCTTGACCCCAGACAAGTACAGCTTCGATTTCGTGCGGATTATCGCGCCACCCGATGCAGAGCTGGTCTTCGACGGCCAAGCGCTCAGCGACATGGACGGCTGCGCCCTATCGCCGATTCAGATTCCGGATGGCTTGGACCAAACTCCGGGGACCGCGGGAGCCCTGGCGCACGATTGGGCCGTTTACAGCTGCCAGCTCAGCTTCCCGCAGATCGACCCCGATCTCGCGTCGCCCGCTAATTTGAGCGCAGGGTTGCAGAACGACGGCGTCCATCGGCTCTCCGCGAGCGCGCCAGTGGGCGTGCTCGTGGACGGCTTCGACGCCTTCGTGAGCTACGCCTACGCAGGCGGCACCGAGCTGCAGTTCATCGTGCCGGAGTGACGAGCGGCCATGGCTCGAGCAGCCGCGCGGCCGCGCCCTGCCCACGCTCGCGCACCGCGCGCTCACATTCCTCCACCGACAAGCGGCGGGGCCCGAAGATGGTCGGATCGGTGGCGTCGGAGTCCATCAACGCGGTGGGCTGGTCGACGCCATAGTCGTCCGGGTGGCCCGGCATATTCAGCAAGATATGCCCGATCTCGTGGGCCAAAACATGGCTCCGAGCGCCAGCTAGCACCGCCGAGCGGTCGATGATCACGCTGTTTTGAATCCCGCCGCCAGAGCCGTCCAAGAACGACTCGCCGACGCGCCCCACACCGGAAAAAGCGGGCACGACGAAGACGTCGATCGTTTCGGGATCGCGGTCGGCATAGGCCTTGATCAAGGTGCGTTCTTCGAGCGTCCCAGCAGCGGCATCGTGATCCGTGAAGTGCGACAGGCCGTCGCTCAAATCGACGGCGCCAATGCACGCGGACAGCGTCGCGTCGCTCGAAACCGGAAATGACCCGTCGCGGTCGAGAGAGACGAAGGTTGCTCCCCTCCGCACGAGAACATCGGCGGTTTCGAGCGCGCTCGGCTCAATGCGCAGGTTAGGGCTCACCAGGGCGGACCAGCCGGCGCTGGCTAACACCTCAGCGACCCGGTGCGCAACGACCAACGGCACCTCCCCCGCGTGGGTTCTAATCCGAAAGGCGCGTCCCGCTACTCGGAAGCGCAGCTCGCCGCCGCTCGCGGGAAGACCCAGGCCGCAACCGACCGCCAACAAGAACGGCGGAGGCGGGTCGAGTAAGCGCGACGAAAATTCAGCGGCAGGACCGAAGTGAATTCCGCACTGGCCCCAGAGCAGACTCGCAGTCGTCAC
>JAEUAF010000641.1 GCA_019695485.1 Sorangium sp. | reverse complement strand
CCGCCCGACTTGGTCGCCGCGGTTCCAGCGTCCGCGCCCGCGTCCGCGAGCTCCTTGGCTGGTTTGGCCGAGCCGAGTCCCAGATCGGGGATCGGAGTTATCACCATCTTCGCGGGCTTGATCTGATTGCGGTTTTTGCGCGACAGATCTTCAGCGATCCAGGTCTTGCGCAAGCCCCGATAATCCGGCGGCGATTTGCCCCACTTGCCGCGATCCGGCGCGTCGCAGTGAATGACGGGCACCCAGGGATGGAAGTTATTGTAGCGAATCTGCAAGCGACTCGCGGGAGTCGACTTGACCTCGGTCACGATGTCCATCTTTGGACCGGCGGGCAGCGCGACACCGCCGGTGGCACCGCTCGCGGCGGGCCCAATCTTCGGATCGTCCGGAAGGCTCGCGGCGTCGTAACGGTAATGCAGGCGCGAGAGGACGTACTTGTTCCGCTCGACGAGACCCTTACGCACGATGACGGTCTTGCGCTCCTCGTCCATCTGCTTCTCACGCTCACGACGCTCTTTCGGCTTGAGATCTTTGAGCTCCGCCTTACGAGCCTCTTTTTCCTCTTTCGTGAGCTCGGGCAGCTTCGGATTCCGCTCCGCCTCGGGCACCGCGCGCTCGAACACCTCCGCACCCAAGCTCAACAGCTCGTGAATCAAGAGCGGCTCGACGGGACACGGCTGGCCGCAGCTATCCGCTGGCCAGGCGTATTCCGCCAAGAAGCTCTTAGGGTTCTTCTCCAGGATGATGTCGTGGAGAGCCGCGTAAAACTCGCCCATGCGCTCCTTCACCTCGAAGTCGACCGCGATGTTGGTGGGCGGAAACAGAGTCTTATAGTTCTTGGTCTCGTAGCGCGCCTCGGGGTCGAGCACGTAAATGAAGAGCTCTTGTTTGCCAGGAGAATCCAGCACGCCCGGCTTGGCGACGATGGTGTCGAAGGGCTGTTCGGTAAAATAGCGAATCGGTGACAGCTGGGCGCGGTCACCCCCCACGAGTTCGATGCGCTTGGGATCGACTTCAGCGACCAACGCTTTCATCCCGCGGTCCAGATACGGCTTGATGGCTGCGTCGGCGCCGCTCGGTGGCTTGTAACCTTTGCCGGTGAGCCAAGCCGTGACGCCCTGAGTCGGCTCGAGCACCGTGAACTTGTACTCGCCTTCCTTTTGCTTGGCCTGCACGTCCATGAAAAGCTCTTTGGCGACTTTCTTGCCGCCGGTCATGCTGCCGCCGCCGAGAAACCCGCCCCCTTCGACCTTCAGCGAGCGCTCCCACTCTTGTTGCGGCGGGCTCGGATCGCAGGGATCCTGCTCCCAGAACTCGTGAAAGCGCGGCGCGCTCAACTGATCGACCCGATCGACGAACTCGCGCTTCAAGGTGGAAGCTTTGTCCGCTGTCACATCGGAAGGCACGAGCAAGACGACGGCGAAGCCCTCGAGCGGCCCCTCGTAGTCGGGCATCAACGTGACGGCCGTCGTGTTGCCCTTCTTCATGATCACGACTTGCGTCGTGTAGCTTTTGACCGGGCCTTCCTGCTTACTCGCGAAGAAGCCGTTCAGGGCGTGGGCGGGGTCGGCCATCGTGAGCGCGCCGAGGGTCAGGAGTGAGGCGAGGCGGAGAGGACGCTGCATTCTGGGGCAGGAACCTAAACGCACTCGAAGCCCTTGAACAGCCCCTTGTGGGCCGTTCAAATCTAGGCTCACCCTAGAAAATCCTTCCGAATTCGCATACTTGTCGGGATGATGCCGGACAGCGACCAGGGAGCCGGCCGCGTGCGGTCCGCGCTCCCAGGGAGTAGAAGCAGAAAGACGGGGCGCAGCGCCCAGCCGCGAAGACCATGACTGCGTGGAACCGAATGGACCTGGGGCTCGTGCGCCAAGCCCTGGCGAACCCAGCCCCGTTCGAGTCACAGGCAGAGGGGCGCCGCGCGGCGGTGGCTGCCGTGCTGAAAGAGACATCCAACGGCGTGGGTCTGCTCCTCATCCAACGCAGCGAAAGAATCGGCGATCCCTGGTCGGGGCACATGGCTCTGCCGGGCGGCCACGTAGACCCACAGGACCGTGATTTGCGCGAGACGGCGTTGCGCGAAACCCAAGAGGAGCTCGGTGTCGATCTCACGACGCTGGCCAGCCCGCTCGGCCAGCTCGACGATCTCGCGCCCGTGCGTGGCATGGACCTCATCGTACGGCCGTTCGTGTTCCTGCTGCACACGGAACCCGGATTCGCTCCGAGCCGAGAGGTAAAAGACTGGGTCTGGGCGCCGCTACTCGAGGTAGCGGCAGGCCACTTGGACACGCAACACCGCGTGGTTATAGGTTCGAACCAACTCACCTTCCCTGCCTTTCAAGTCGAAGGCCGAGTCGTCTGGGGCCTTACCTACCGCATCATTCAAACGCTGCTTAGCCGAGTGTCCGAGACGCACGCCCCACTAAAACCGCTCGCTCGGCCGCCCAGATGACGGCGCGCTGTCCGCATTGCCGAACCATCGCCGCGATCGACGTCGAGGCCGGGCTCGGCGCGTGCTGCGTGTGCGGGGGGGCGCGCATCGCGATTGGAGACGCAGTCACGACGTTGAGCGGCGCAGAGCTGCCACACTTGAAGGTCGCCGAGAGTGTGCGCATCAGCGCAACGCTGTGGTGGATAGCGGCCTGGGCGAGCGCGCTGCTGTCGGGGCTCTTGGGCCTGTCCACGCTGATCGTGTTCGGCGCCTTCCACGCGGCGTCGCCGCTGCTGACGGCTGGTTTCGCGGGCGCCGCATTCTGGGGCGCCCTGGCCACGTGGCTGTTCCAGCGAGCTCGCCAGGCACGCCGCTCGCGAAGCAGCGCCCTGGAACGGGCCCGAGCATGCGCCGCCACCGACGTCGTCAAAAGTCACGGCGGCGACGTCGACAGCGCCGAATTTGCCCAAATTCTCGGG
>JAEUAF010000516.1 GCA_019695485.1 Sorangium sp. | reverse complement strand
CGAGTTCTTCGCGAACGAGCAAACCGAGAGCGTTGCGCGCCAGACGAAACAGCCAATCCGCGAGCGCCCAGGCCCTCCCTGCCTTTAGCGTCGGATAGGTGGGCTTGGTCGGCCCCGCCGTCCCGAGCGCTTCGCGCGTACGCGAACCCCGCGGATGCCCCGATCTGCACCATGTTGAACTGCGCTTGCACCGACGAATCGACCTTCAACTGCAGGTCCGGTTTGACCGTGTTCTCCACCTCGCGTTTCAGTTCGAGGTGATCGGTGGTCTGGCGTGTCCGTTGACGTGTCCTGGTTCGTCTGGCTCGTGAACGAAACCACGTCTTCGGTCTTCTCGAGCCGGTGGGTGGTCCGTTCGTTCGTCTCCCCCTTGAGACAACACGCAGCCCCGGATGCCGGCAATGGTCAAAAAGTCCGTTCTCCGGCTTCGCGGGTCGCACTGCCACCCAAGTCCTGGCTGCCTCAACTGGGCTCTGGAACCGGGTGGAAAGAAGTCGGATACATCGTTGGTGACGCCGTACACCTGGGTGCCGGCCGCGGGGTCGCGCTTCGCATTCGGCTTCGCCGAAGCAGCTCTCAGGTGGTGAGCGCCTTCTTGCCAGCAGAATGGCGGGCGGATACTCTCCCGTTTTAGCACTCTAAGATCGAGTCGAGTCCGGATGCACCCGCTCTTTGTCAGCTACTCGCGCGTCGATTCGCTCTTTGCGCTGCGACTCGTGCGCGATCTCAAACAGCACGGCATTCCGACTTGGTTCGATCAGCTCGACATCGGGCCGGGGCTCAATTGGGATGAGGAGATTGAGCGTGCGTTGGCTCGAGCCGACGTCGTGCTCGTGATCCTGTCGCAACATTCAGTGAGCTCGGAGAACGTCAAGAACGAGATCGGTCATGCGCTCGAGCTCAAAAAGCAGGTGATTCCGCTGCTCATCGGCAAGTGCGCCGTACCACTCATGATCACGCGCCTGCAGCGCGAGGACTTCACCGGGGACTACGCCGAAGCTCTGAAGACTTTGGTGTTGCGTCTGCGCGGCGCCAGCAGAACCGCGGCCCTGGAAGCGCTCAGCGTCGAGCAAGTGGCACGGCTTTCGGCTGCCTCTGCGGAACGCTTGGCGCTCGCCGCCGACGCGGAGCGCGCCCAAGTCCGGCGGGACCCGCCGCCACCAGTCGAGCGGAGCGATGAAGTGCCGCGCGCGAGCTCGGAGTCGTTGAACGCGACGCAGGTCTCGCTCCATCCGCCGAAGCCGTCGAGCGCGAGTCCGGCGTTGAACTCGAGCCGCCGTGGGCCGGCGCTGGCAGTGATGGCGCTACTGCTTTCGACCTTGGCGATTGGTTCGCTCGCCGCCGTGAAGCTTCGCGCGCCAGACGCGCCGTCGGGAGCGGGCGCGGCCACACCGCCAACGACGAACCCCATATCCGGGCAGCGCGTAAGTCTCGAAGCCACCCCGCTGAACGAGGCGGCCAAGGCTCCGCCCTCCTTGTTGGAGCAACCGTCGGCGAAATTGGAGCAACCGTCGGCAAAGGCGACGCCAGCCCCAAGCGAGAGCGCTCCACCAGCCACCGCCGCTAACTTCGCCGGAACGTGGCTGAGCTTGGAAGGCGACGCGACGGTGTCGCAGCACGGCGCGGAAGTGATCGCCTCGCGGCAAAATCGCCCGCTGGCTAGGGGAACGGTCGACGGAACGACCATCCACTTGAACTTTCCCGACAAGCCGGGTTGTTGCACCGGTCACCTCGTCGGCCAGTTCATCCAGTGGTCCAACAACCAATATTGGCGAAACTCGCGTGACCCAAGGCTGAAGTAGGGCTTCGCTCGAGGCTTTGGCCATGCGCGGGAAGGTTCTGCTGCTATCGCTGCTTTGGTTGCTTGGGTGTGGGGGTGACCACACCCCCAGCGCGAGTGAGCTCTGGTGCAGCGGGCTGTGCGCTGCCGTGGTTCGCTGCGGCTCGTCGGAGACCGAAGGCGACTGCCGCGTTCGCTGCCAAAGTGAACGGCCGACCCTCGCTCGGCTCAGCACGCAGGGAGCCGACGGCGTGGGCGCGTGTCTTCGTGATATGGCTTGCAGTGACCTCTTTGGCCCCGTCGACGCCTGGCACGCGGCCTACGACGCCTGCTGGCAGGGGGCCAAGCTCACGCTGCATTCGACCGCTCACGTGCGCGCGTTCTGCGCGAGCTTTGCGCTCGCGGAGTTCGACTGCGGCTATTTCTACGCGATTGACGAGTGCGAGAAAGACTTCGGCATGTGGAGCGACTCGGTGCGGGACCAAGTCGCGACGTGCACGATGAGGCCAGGCTGCGACGACAGCGACGCCTGCATTTCATCGACTTTTGGGGGGCCATGAGTCGCGCTCGGCTGCTGATCGTTTGGCCGCTGATCGCCGGCTTGCTACCGGCTTGCGGAAGTGCAGAGGATAGCGCGCAGGGTGGGCTACCCCACTACGCCGTTCCCGGCTGCGAGACGCTATCCTCGGCCGCGTGTGACGTTCGGAGTCCCGACTGCCAGGCGCGCCTGTTCGAGATGGCCGCGTGTTTGCGTGGCCAAGCTGCAGGTGAGATCCCACCCGTCACGGTGATGACGGAAGCCGAGTATGCGATTGTCGAGACCGCACGTCTGGCCCAGGAGCCAGCGCGGCCTAGCCCAGATCACTACGAGATCGCACTCGGCCTGTTCGGCCTGGTGCAGCCAGGCGCATTTAGTCCGCAAACGCGCGTCACCGAGAACGTCACAGCCTGGGGAGTCTATCGCTGGGATTTCAAAGACGTCGTCGTCATCGATCACGGCCAAACCTTCGACGACGAGACGGCGAGCCCCGTTCTGGTCCACGAATTCATCCACGCGCTCCAGGACCGGGACGTCGGCCTGATGGCGCTCGAAGCTGCCGCGACTTCCTACGACGCCTTCTTGGCCACCGATGCGGTGATCGAAGGCGAAGCCACGTTACACGCCGCGCGCTTCAGCGTGGCGATGCTTGGCCTCGACCCGGCCAAAGTCGACTGGACCGAGCATTTTCAAAACCGCCTCGACCGCGATGAGCGCGCGCTACTCGCCGAAGCCTCCCCGTATACGGCGACGCTTCGCCATTTTCCCTATTCGTGGGGAGGCCGCTACCTGCATTTCGTATGGGCCGCAGGCGGCATGAACGCCGTGCTCGACCGTTTTGTCACCCCGCCGGCAGCCACGCTCGCGTTTCTCGCAAGCACGAGCAGCGCCGTCGAACCCGACTTGCCGCCCGTCGAGATCGCCGCCCCAGTCCCGCCGCCCGAGTGGACGCGGATCACCCAAACCCAATTCGGCGCCTGGGACTTCTTCTTGCTGCTGGCGAAGGCCCTACCAGCAGACCTCAGCCAAGCGCGATCGCTCGCGCTCGCGTGGCGAGCCGACCAACTCTCCGTGTACGCGAGCACCGATCCCGCAGCGTCAATGACGGCCATCGTTTGGCAGCTGGCATTCGACGACGACGTCCATGCGACGGCAGCCGCGGAGGCGCTGGGTAAACTCTTGGTCCCGAGCGCCGTCTCTCAGGAAGCGAACCGCGTGGTGCTCGCAAAGACCGACTCCGCCCTATTGCCGCTCGACTGGGCGCACGAAATGTAGCCGAGGCGTCTTTTTCACTGCCAACCCAAGTTCACGGACTCGATCAAATTTTGGCATTTTCGCGTTTCAGGCTCTTGGCGCGCCTGTTGCGTTGCGCCACTCATGCGCCCGGGCCTCATAACGTCGACACTCCTCGCAACCTCACTTGCGAGCGCGCTCTCTCGAGCGGCGACCCCTCATCCGCGCCCGATCGACGCCGAGATTCAAGCGGATCTGGCGGCCATCGATGCCAACCTGTCAGCGCTCTGCGCTGATCAGTGTGGGAGCGTCGCGCTCGACCCGCGCCCAAACGCCGCAACGTACGGCCGAGCGAGGCTCCTTCCCGACAACCGGGCCGAACTCGCCTTCAACCATCAATACCTCGCCCATCTGCGCACTCGTTATGGCCGCTCAGCCGTCTACTTTGTCGTTGCTCACGAATACGGCCACCACCTTGCGCGACAAGCCGAAACCGCGTGGGCCGGCGAACTCAGCGCCGACGCCCTCGGCGGCTGCGCGCTCACCCGCGATGGACTCGACCTCGAAGCCAGCATCGCCTTCATGCGCCACGAACACTTCGACGAACTGCTCGACGCCGCTCCACGCGAGCCGAACCAACCTGAAGCCATCGTTCGCGCGTTCAGACCCTCCAGCCATCCACCTTGGCTCAATCGCCTCGCCGCGCTCCGCCAAGGCGCCGAAGCCTGTCGCGACAGCGTGCCCCCGCTCAAGACCTTCCTCGCCAGCGTGCCGCAACCGCCACTCCACGCTGGGCGAACGCGGTGGTTCAGTGGCCTCGGCCCGCCCACTCCAGTGTCTGGAAATGGTCGATTCCAACTTTCAACAACCGGGTCGGGCGGACCTCCTCTTCGGATGCTGCCCTTGGAGCGGGGGTATAAGGAACCCTCCCGCCGTTCAGAAGTACAAGAGCGACGCTTGCAGCCCGACGGAGACTGGCGTTAGGCGATAGTTCGCGTCGTCGCCGTTGGACGCATGCTTCATGGAAGCGGCGCTCGCGCCGGAGGCAACCAGTGAAAGTCCGAGCGACCAGTCTCTGCCCAACGGGAAGTCGTAGCCGCCGAACAGCGTGCCCGCTGGGCTGACGCCGATCAGTGTGCTGTCGTCCGCGTTGTTGACGATGCCGATCACGCCCAGGCCGGCAGAAGCGCCGACGTGCCAGCCTGCACTGATGTTCGGGTACCAGTCGATCAATAGCCCGAGTTCCGTAAACGAACCGTAAGCGGAGTGCGATGCGGCGATGTTGCTGCCGTCGACGTCGAGCGTCGCGTTGCGGAAAGGTCCGCCTTTGAAGGTCGCCTGCAGTGTTGACGCCTGCAAGGTGCCCGCGAGCACTAGGCCCCGGCCGATACTGCCGCCCATCGAAAGGCTATGCGTCCCGCTGAATCCAGAGATGGACGCTGAGCGAGTCGGCCCATCCCCACTGAGCGACGCGAAGCCCGGGCCGGAGGTTGCGCGCAGGTAAAAGCCATGGTGCTGGCCTGGTAGAGTGGGCTCCGCGCTCTGCGCATGAGCCGCAGACGCGAAGCACAGGGAAGCGATCAGCGCCGTCAGGATGGGTGCGGTCTTGTTCATGGAGGAAGGCCACTGCAACCTGCGAGCCAAGCCACAAACCGGCTAATATTTGGGTTGTGCGTGACCGAATAGGCGCAGCCGGACAGTTGACCGTGGACACCTGCTCTACGTTGACTGGTCCGCGGGAGCGTGACGCGGAGTCGGTACTCGCCCCGACGCTCGCGACGGCGCTGGGCTTGGCGCTCTGCCTCACGGAGGCAGCTCCCTACCTGGTGCACCTGTCTCGCTGGGCCTGTGCCCCAGACCGCGCTGCTCCGCAGCGCCTAGCCGCACTAGCTCTTGTGGCGAAGCTGAAATTGGCGTGAAGAAGCGAGTGAGTACAAATTCGGCAGCTTGGGAGAATGGGAGGGAGCCTTTTAGTATTGCCGCCGCCCGGGAAATGGCGTTATTCGCGCTAGTCCGCAGAGTGCCAATTGTGAGGAGGGAGCATGGAACGCAACGAGTGGAGTGGCTTCGATGGGGGGTTCGCGCTGCGCATGTTCGACAGCGCGCGCTTGTGGCGGATTGTGCATTTACACTACGGGCTCTGCATGGTTCAGAAGGGTGGCGCTGACTGGCGCTATCGGAGTCGGCACTTTTCCGTTGGTCCGGGCACGGCCTACATGTGTGAGCCCGGTGAAGTGCACGCTACGAGTCGGGTGCATTGTCCGGGTGACTTCACTGTGATCTTCATGGAGCCCGAGCGCATGACGGAGCTTGCCACGGAGCTCGGCGCGCCGGGGCCGGTGCATTTTCCGCCCGCCGGCATGGGCGCGCCTGGGGTCGTCGAGGCATTTCAGCGGACTTTGGGTGTGCTCGGTGGAAACGGCTCGGACGCATTGGGGCAGGAGGTGAGCGGCCTCGCGCTGCGCCTAGTGGAGACGGCGTTTTCGCGCGCGCGCGTCGAGCAACTGTCGGATGGGATGCTGGCGCAAGCGCGTCGCTTGCTCGAGGAGCGGCTGCTCGCTGACCCTACCAAGCCGATCGTGCTGAAGGCGATCGCGCGCGAGCTCAATGTGTCGTACTCGGCGCTGCTGCATGGGTTCGAGAAGCGCTACGGCGTGCCGCCGTATCGGTGGGTGAGTTTGACGCGCGTCCAACACGTGCTGAGTGAATTGCGGCGTGGGCCGCGCTCGGAGTTCGAGAGTTTGACGGCGGTGGCGATGAAGTGGGGCTACTCCGACAGTGCTCACATGGCGCGCGTGTTTCGTCGGCAGTGGGGCGCCCCCCCGCGAGCGATTGCGCGTCAGCTCAACTCCAAATGGGAGCGAGTACGAGGCTAACCAGCGTGTACGCGAGCGCGAGGCTCCCGTAGGCCACGCTGAGCACGTAGTGGAGCCAGCGGCTCTTCGCGGGCCAACAGGGTCCGAGTGAGAAGCGCTGTTGCAGCGCGCGCGCGGCCCAGGCTGCCGCTTGCAACAGGTTGAGCGCGCGCCCGGCTTCGCTACTGACCACCGAGTGCGAACACAGCAGATTGATGAAACCGGTGCCGAGCACGTAGAAGATCACGCCGAGCCCGAACGCGACTGCCAGACGACGATTCACGGGATCGAGCTCGGCCAGCATCCCGCGCCAGTTGAGCTCGCGGCGCACGAAGTACACTCCTGGGATCTGGAGCAAGTGCACCCCGCCGGCCGCGAGGACCACGATTTCGGCGGCGTTCATGACTCACCTCGTTGCCACATGCGGCGGGCGCGGTCGCGAATGGCGCTCGGGACCACGCTGGGGTCGATCTGCACGTCGAACACGCTGGGGGTCTCTCGCCGCAGCGCGAACGCGAGTTGTTCGGCGAAGTGCTGGCAGTCGCACACGACTTCGCCGTGGGCCCCCAGAGCGCGCGCGTAGGCCGCAAAGTTCACACGGTGTCGGTAGTTCGCGTCGGGTACCTGATTCGGACCGTAGAGGACGGCGCTGCCGTTCTCCACCATGGCCGCGCCGGCGTTGTTGAGGACCACCACGATGAGCGGCAGCTCGAGCTCGACCGCGGTGTGCAGTTCGCCACCGGACATCAACATGGCGGCGTCCCCTACCACGCAAATCGCGTGCTTTCCGGCTCGGGCGAGGCTCGAACCGATCGCCGCTGGCAGCGCGAAACCCATGCTGCCAAAGTCCAGACTGAGGTCGAGCGTGTTGGGTGCGATGCGCTCGAGCCATTCGATGCAAAAGCACATCGAATGACCCGCGTCGGCGCTAATCGGAATGTCCGCCGCCACGCGGCCAAGCACACTGAACAGCGCGTGAGGCAACACCAAGCGGTCGCAGGCGCCGCTGGCAGCGCCCTCGAACGGCGGGATGGCGCGGGGCGCCGCGACCTTGCGCGTTCCAGCCGGCGCGCGCCCGGCGTTCAGCAGTCTCAAGAGCGCCGAGAGCACGGTGTCGGCGTCGCCCACGATTGGTAAGCTGGCCGCGGTGTGCGTGGGATCGATGTCGATGCGGATCACCCGCGGGCCCGAAAGGCGCGCGTCGAAATGGTTCGACGACTGCTCGTACAAGCGCGTCCCCACCACCAAGACGACGTCCGCCTCCCTCACGGCGCGCTCGGCTGCGGCGTGCCCTGCGAAGCCGAACACGCCCACCGCCTGCGGGTGATCTTCTGGAAAAACCCCCTTGGCACCGGGTGTCGATGCCACCTGCAAGCGCGGTACGCGCGCGACCAGACGCAGCAGCGAATCGCTCGCCTTCGAACGCAGGGCTCCGCGTCCGGCCAGGCAAACCGGAGCTTCGGCGTCGCGCAACCACTCGGCGGCCTGCTCCAGGGTCGAGATCTCACCTGGCTCGCGCAGCGGCCTCATGACACACCTCCCACTGGTTGTTCCCATTGATCGGCGCAGACGCTGAGGTTCACTGGACCAGGGCTTGGAGCGCGGCCGATCTCGATCAGCTCTGGCAAAAGAAAGGCGATTTGTGCGGGGTTCATCAGCTGCTCGCTGCGCTTCACCAGCGGCGCGAAGTAGCGCGCGCTGTCGAAGTCCTGCACGGCGCCGCGCCCGAGTTTGTGCGACGCGGGGCGCGCGGACAGTAGGAACAACGAGGCTTGCTCGCGCGCGGCGTGAACCACTCCGTTACTGGCGCTCACGGCGCCGGGACCCGAGGTGAGGGCGACACACGCGAGCTTCTCGCTGTGGCGAAAGTACGAGGCCGCCATGATGCAGGCCGCGGTCTCGTGGCGACAGGTGACGACTCGAAAGCGGGCGCGCCGGCATTCGCGCAAGAACGGCGTGAGCGGTCCACCGGCTACCGTAAACACCAGCTCGACGCCGGCCTCTGCAAAGGCCGACAGAATGCGAGCCGCCACAGTGGGCGGTCCCGCGGGATTCGATACGAGATTCATTCGGGCTCTCCCTGCTTCGGCTGCCGACTACCGGCAGCGCTCGGGAGGACGAGATTGCAGCCGACGTGCCGGCGCCGCCCGCGCACTTTTGCGGCGAAAAGCTCGAGCGGATGGCGGAGCCGGGCGCCCATGGGCGCCCATGGGCGCTCAGCCTGACGTGGGCGCTCAGCCTGACCTGGGCGCTCAGCCTGACGTGGGCGCTCAGCCTGAAGACGGCTTCTGGGGCTTCGGTTCGCGCAAACCGAGTTCCTGCAAACGGCGTTTAACGGTGCTCACCGGGACGCCGCTGGCGGCGGCCATGCGTGTGGCAATGCCGCCGAATTGCTCGTGGAGTCGGTGCCAGTCGGGTTCGGCCGGCGTGCTGCTGGCGCCCCCGAGCTGCGCTTTCAGGAGCTCGCTGTTCCATTCGCTCACGTTCGGAGCAAGCGCGCTCAACTTGGCGGCCACGCTCATCAGTTCACGCACGTTGCCGCGAAAGCGATGCGCGAGCAGCGTCTCCACGAAGCCGTAGCTGAAACCGGAGCTGTCGCGTCGTACGCGGCTCTCGAACAGCGACAGGATGTCTTCGCGTCGTTCGCGCAAGGGCGGCAAGGTGAGTTCGTGCTGGGTCAGGCGGTAATACAGATCTTTTCTGAATTTGCTTTGTCTGCAGCGCGCGAACAGATCTTCATGCGTGGCCGACACCACGCGGACGTCGACGCGCTGCGGGGTGCTGCTGCCCACGGGGGTGATTTCGCCGCACTCCAGGAAGCGCAGGAAGAGCGGCTGCGTGTCCAGGGGGAGCTCCGCGATTTCGTCGAGGAATAGCGTGCCGCCGTGCGCGCTGCGGGCGGCGCCGTCGCTCGCTTGGTGCGCGCCACTGAAGGCGCCGCGCACGTGCCCAAAGAGCGCCGCGCCGGCCAGATCGCCGCGCACCGTACTGGCGTTCAAGGTGACGTAGCGACCGCTGCGTCCGCTGTGAGCGTGCACCAGCTCGGCCAGCATTTCCTTGCCCGCACCCGACTCGCCGCGCACGAAGATTGCCTCGTTGCGTCGCGAAAGGAGCTTGGCTTGCTCGATCACGGCGGCAAGCTTGGCAGAGCCCAAGAAGGTGATGTCACGCAGTGTGAGCAGGGGCTGCACGGGGAGGCTCGCATTCGGCGCGTGCACCACCACGCCAACGTGCGAGCCGGTGCGCAACACCGACCCGTCGTGGAGATTCGTCTCCTTGTCGATGCGCCGAGCGTCGACATGAACGCCGTTTGTCGATTGCTGGTCGGCCACGCTGCAGACGATGCCCTTCAGCGTGATGCGCGCATGGCAGCGTGAGACTTGGTCATCGTCGAGCGCGCATTCCAGGGCCGGATCGCGCCCGATCCGCAACTCACCTTCGCGGATAGGGATAACCCGCTTGATGGGATGCACCCAGTGTAGCGCCCATTCGAAGCGCAGACTCTCGACGCGCGCGCTGCCACGGGCGGGTGCGGTTGGGCCGAGGGTGGAGCTCTTCGCGTCGCGTTTCATGGCGATAGCGCGCAGCGAAAGCCGCGGTTGACGTCCTGGCTCGCGGGGGCGGCGCGCAGACGCACGGTCGTGGTAGCGCGTTCGGGTGGGTAGTCCCAGCCGCCGCCGCGCAGCACACCGAGGCGCTCGGTGCTCGCGCCGCGCAAGGAGAAGTCGTCCTCCACCCATTCCCAGACATTGCCCGCCAAATCGGCGACCCCGAACGGACTCACCGAAGCGGCCGCGCGCGAGCCCACGGGGCGTGTCGGAGCCGGATTGCGATCACACAGCGTGGACACCACCGCAAAATCGCAGTTCGTTGGTGGCGTATTGCCCCACGGGAACAGGCGAGCGTCGTGGCCGCGCGCCGCGCGTTCCCACTCGGCTTCGCGCGGCAGGCGCTTGTTGCGGAACCCGCAATAGCTGCGGGCTTGTTCGAGGTTCACACAGTTGATCGGGTGCTGTCCGCGGTCGCCGCTCTTGGCATTGCAGAGCGAGGCGAACGGTGAGCTTGGCGGGAGCGCGGCTTCGCTGCACGCGCCAGCGCGCACGCACTCGTTGTAAGCGTTCACGTCGACCTCGTTGGTGTCGATGAAGAAGGCGTGGGTGGTCGCGGGCAGCGCCGGGCTTGTCTCCGCCAGTCGCTGGGAGTCGGCAAAATCGCTGCGAAAAGGGCCAGCGGAGTAGGTGCCGGCGGGCACCAGCCGCATCCCGCTCGGTGTCACCGTGAGCGCGCTCGGTAGCGGGGGCGCGGCGTTGCTGGGCGTCGCTGCGCGTGCGGCCCAGCGATAACCGGCGTAGCTCAGCAGCGCGAGTGTGGTAGCGCCAAGCAGCCAGCGCGCGGGTGCGTGTGGTGCCGCGATCGAGCGCGGCACGGGTCGCGTCAGGTTGGCGTTCTCGGTGGTGTCCGGCTTGGTGGTGCGGAGCGGTGCAGGCGCGGTCGCGGCGAGTGCGTCGTCGTCTGCGCGCGCCGGGCTTTCCACACCCCAGGGGCGCGCATGTGCGGGAAACGGCAACTCGATGCGCTGCAGCGCCGCGCTCGCCTCACGCGCGTTCGAGAAGCGCTCGTTGGCGGCGCGGGCCACGCAACGCTCAAACCAACGGTCGAAGTCTGGCGGCAACGCGCGCGGACAGCCAAGCTCGCTGGCGCGCGCGGAGGCAAGCGGCAGTGGATCGGCGATGATCTCCTTGAAAATGGCGTGCGCGCTGCGTTCGGCGTGCCAGTAGCTCTCTCCCGTCAAAAGCCAGAACACCAGCAATCCGAGCGCCCACACGTCCGCGGACGGCGCGATGTCGCGGCTCGGAGCGGCTTGCTCCGGGGCACCCCACAGCAGCGTGAGCAGGCCTGCGGTCGTGCGCCCGGCGTCCTCGCTCGTCCACTTGGCGATCCCGAAATCGAGCACCTTGATCGTGAAAGGCACACCTGGGCTGGTGGTCGTGGCCAAGAACACGTTCTCTGGCTTGAGGTCGCGGTGCACGACGCCCGCGTCGTGCGCGCCGCCAATCGCGTGAAACAGCTGCTCTAGCACCACGCGCGCATCGGCGAGCGAGGGAACGCCGCGCTCTGCCATCATATCGTCGAGCGTTTTGCCCTCCAGATACTCCATGGCAAGCCAGGGCATGCCGAGCGCCTCGTCGACGCCCGCGGCGATCACATCGATGACGTGACTGCTCTTGATGCGGGCTCCAACCCGCGCCTCTTGCACGAAGCGGCGCATGAAATCCCGATCCTGCTGCAGGCGCGGGCGCATCACTTTCAGCGCGCGTTCGCGCAGCGTCGACAGTTGGCGTGCCAGATACACGGCTCCCATCCCGCCGCTGCCGAGGCGCCGAAGGATCTCGAAATCGCCGCCGACGCGCTGGCCCGCGCTGAGGATGAGTTCTTCGTCCATCGCTCAGCGCGATCCGCCTTGGCAGGTGCCCGCGACGCAGTGGCGCGGCTGCCCGGCGCACGTGCCGCACGAGCGCACATCGGCGTCGCCGGGTAGCTCGGCGCAATAGCGGCCGACCGAGTCGAGCCGGGCGCCGGTGACCTGCAGCTGCTCGACGCTGCTCTTGTTCACGACCACCCAGGCGCAGTCGAGCGCCTTGCTCTTGCCGGGACACGCCAAGGGGATGGCTTGCGTGCAGTCGGCGTCTTCTTGGCAGCCCTGGTGGCTCGTCAACCAGGGTCCGAGTTGAGTCAAAAGCTTGCTGCGCAACGCGGCGCTTTCTTTGCACGCGCGCTCTGCGACCTCGGGCGCTGCGTGTTGTGGGCGCCGCACGGGCTCACTGCTCGCGCCACCGATCGGGTGCGGACAGCTGCCCTTGGCGTCAGGCGCGCGCAGCAGGAACTCGACGCGGCGGTTGTTAGCGCGTCCCGCCTCCGAGTCATTGGCGGCGAGCGGCTTGGTGCCGCCAAATCCGACGGCGACCAGTCGGTGCGGTTCGATGCCGGTTTGCACGAGCCAATTGCGGACGGCGTCGGCGCGTTCGCGCGACAACTTGAGATTGTACTGGGCGTCACCGCGATCGTCGGTGTGACCTTGAATCTCGACGCAGCTCAGATTGCTGCGTTCGCGCATCGTCTTGGCCACGGCCAGCAGCGCGTCTTCGGTCTTGTCGCGCTGTTCGAGCTCAGCGCTGCGGGTGCGAAAGTAGACACGGCCATTCAGCTTCAGCTTTTCGGCCTCGACGTCGACGAGCTTGCGCCAGCCGTCGTCGTTCCCGCCAGCGGGGCCGGTGTAGTCGAGCCCCTGCTCGGTCGAGAACGGGCTCGAGGGACGCATCGAGAATGGAGTCGGCGCGCTTGCCTGCGGCAGGGTGACCGCGATGTTGAGCGACAGATTGTCGCCAGCCGCGAGGTATTCAATCAGCACCTGGTGCCGACCGCCCCCCAGGTAGAGAGACTGCTCGTTCGTGCCACCTTTGGCGCTGCTGGCGCCCGCCACAACCTCCGCACCGTCGATGCTGATGCGCGTCGCGGACGAGCTCGCGAGCGCGAAGCGGAACACGCCGGCGCTGGCGACTTGGAACGTGCCCTGATAGCGCACAGCGTAGCGGTGCCCGGCTTCGGCCTTGGGCACGGCGTCCGCCACCTTGCGCCCCCCGAAACTCCACTCGCAGCCCCACAATTCGGCCTTGGGAGCGGCCTCCGCGTAGTCGTCACTGAGCTCGGCCTTGTCCGCCGGTTGTTCGTACACATGACCCTTCAAGCAGCCCTGAACCGGCGTGTCGAAGCCGAGCGCGTAGCGCGGCTCCCCCGCGGGCGGCGGTAACTTCTGCGAGTTTGCGTCGGCGTTGGGGGGCGGCTGGACCTTGGGCGGAGCCGAGTTCGCACGCACCTCGTGGCCGGCGAACTTGTCGGTGCCGCCGATCTTGAGCGACACGCCGTGCGTATCGTAGGCGACGCCGCGCGCGTGATACTCGTTGCAAGTGGACGGCGCCGTGCCCGCTTGCACGCCCTTGAGCTCCACGTAGTCGGCGTCGAGCCCTGCGGCACTCACGCGCAGCATGTCGAGCGCGGCCTGCTCGCTGCCGACCTCGCCGCTCGCGCCGCAGCCTTTGCCCGACACGGCGTCGACGTCTCCGATCAGCCGGGCTCCGACGGGAGCCGGGCTCTGTTGCACGACCAATTTGCGGGCTGCCGGAGACATGCGAAGTCCGCTGCCGCAAGCCATGAGCAGGCATCCCCAGGAGAACACAACGATGCTTCGATGCACGGCGGGACGATAGCGGAATTGGGCAATGCCGTTAAGCGCTCGCGCCGCGGCCGACGGTCCAGCAGTTTTGTTCAAGCGCTCGACCGAGCTGACGAGTTAAGCGGCAGGTATCGAATCTCGGCCGGCCTGGCTTTCGAAATTCGGAATCCGGACTGGCCTCGATCTTGCTGAAGAGCTGTTTTGAAGAGCGGTTTGGCGTCTGACGGTCGGACGCGCGAAGCGCGGCGGTGCCGCGAATCAAGGGGATTTCCATGACTAAGCAGGTTGATTGGTGGTATGTCGACGCGGCCGAAACCATCGCGAAACCGCGTGCTTTCGCGGCGGCCCTGGCCCTCGTTCTGTTCCAATCGGCCGGCGCCTTTGCGCAGTCGACCGAGCCTCGGGAGCCGCCCGCTGCGGAGCTGCCGCCCAGCGCGGAACCGGCCCCTGTTACGGAACCGGCGCGGGAGCTCACGAGTTCAGAGCCCGAACCGGCGGAGCCGAAGCAGGGAGTCTCTCTGCGTATTGGCAGCAGCAGCTCGACTCCGGCCCTCGATTTGTGTGCTCACCGGCCGGCGTCGAGTCGCGAGAGCTACCAACGCCAACGACTCGTGATGTTCAATCCCAGCGTCGACTTGCGCGCGATCGCCGTCGAGCGCGAGTTAGACGACAAGGGCGATGTGATTCCCGGCGCGAACTATCACGTCTTGGAGAGTGTGCACGCTGGAGAAATCGCGCGGGTGATCTTGGTGACAGAGTTTCCGATGTCGCGCTTCTACGTGGTCGGCACTCCGAGCGAGCTCCAGGGCACGCTATCGAAAGATCGCCTGCTCTCGCTGGCCGACGTCGAAGCCGCCGTGGCGCACGACGACTTCAGCGCCTACTCCGCGGCGTGCACCGATTGGCTCGTCGTGCCGCGTCTCGCCGCGACGACCGCGACCTGGCGGAAAGTCGTGAAGGAGGGGATCGCCATCGTCAACGGGAAGTCGCAAAAGGTGAAGTACCTAGCCTGGACCTTGAGCGCCGGCTTTTCGGTCAGGCTCGAGGTGTTTCAGCGCGACGGGTCGAGCTTTCGCTACGCGACGGAGATCCAGTCGGATACCGGCGGCCTCAGCGGGCTCGCGGCGGCCCTCGCTGAAAACGCGACGGAGCCGCTCGCTCACCACGAATACTCCTCGACTTGGCCGGACGCTTCGTGCGCCATTGGCAAAGCCACCGACGGCCAGCCCGGCGGCATCGAAAAATGCGCGGCACTGACGCCGCGGCCGAGCCCCATTCTCGCGGAATCGAGCCTCAGCGCGTCCGCGTATTGCAGCAACGTCGACGACGCCGTCGCGCACGGCTCGGCGGCGATGATGGCCGTGGCGCGTTGCACGGCCGCGTCGGACGCAGAAAGCTTGGTGCGGTTACTGCAACGCGACGCAAAGCGCTTCCGGCCGTGGACCGAATACGCTCGGCTGGTCAGCGTGAGCGGCGATGCCGAGAGCAATGACGGCATCCCGCTCGGGCGCGAAGACGGCGTCCAGCGCGGTGATATCTATGTTGCAGAGAGCGACGGCTCGAACGGCGACGGGCACGCGCTTGGCTATGCGCGCGTGGTGCGGCTCGGGCCGGGCGGTTCCGCGGGCGGTGCCTCGCCCTCACTGCTCAAATTCAAATCCGGTGAAGCGCCCCCCGGATCACGCATGACCGAGTATGCCGTGATGGGCGTGCAATTCGGTTTGCGACCGGGGGTGTTGCTGCTCGGCGCCAAAGGCAAGCTGTCCACGACGCTGGCCTATGGCGCGGAGGTGAGCGCCGGTTGGGATCTGACCCGTCATGTTCCGCTGCTCTACGAATTTTGGGCTCGCGTGAATCTCGGATATTTCAAGGGCGCCGCGAGCGAGGGCTTCCTCGATATCGACGCGGGTCTCGACACGGTAAGCATCTTGGGCGGCGGGTTTGCGTCACTCTTCGGGGCGGGGCTTTCGGGGCTAGTTGCGGCTTCGAGTCAGCGCGATGCCATGACCGGGGCCGAAGTGTCGTTGAGTGGCGGGAACCTGGGCGTGTTCGGGCGCGCGGGGCTCGAGTATTCGTTCGGCCCGGACTGGGGCGCAAACTTCGTCGCGGAGCTGCGCAGCGGCCTTTCCTCAGCGACGTTGAAGAGTGACAAATCGCTGATGCGCGTCGACGGCGGACCGTTGGCGGGCGGGCTCGCGTTGCTCACGGTCGGTCACACGTTTTGAGAAGGGGTGGAGGAAGAGCCATGTCGATGCGAAGTCTTTCGTGGGTTGGGTTCGGCTTGTGCGCGCTGCTCGGGAGCTGCTCGGGCGGTGACGATCACGACGGCGTGATGAGCGGTGGAGGAGGGGCAGGGCTCGGCGCTGGCGGCGCCGTAAACCCCGCTGCCGGCGGCGCTGGCAAGTCGAACAGTGGCGGGCAGAGCGCGTCAGCGGGCGGCGCTGCCGTCGCGCTCGGTGGCAGCGGGCATGGCGCGCCCTCCAGCGCAGGCGCCAGCGGCGAGGGTTCTCCGCCGAGCGTGGCGGCTGGCGGCGAAGGCGGCGCCGCGTCAGGGGCCGACTTGGGCGGTGCGGGTGGTGCGGCTGGTGCGGCCGGTGTCGCCGAAGCCCACCCAACCACGCTCGATC
>JAEUAF010000488.1 GCA_019695485.1 Sorangium sp. | reverse complement strand
CCCACATTTCCGCCTGGCTTTCGGCTGCACGACGAATTTCGGCGCGGCCAGGTCGACGACTATGCGTTCGCGGTCACACGCGCACGTGGGGCCATCGCCGAAACCGGTTCGATCATCCTGAGTGACGCGCTGAGCCCGCATCGGCTGGCGGCGGTCGCGCCGTGGATTCACGTGGCGGTGCTTCGAACGAGCGAGATTGTCGAGACCCTTGGGCAAGCCCTCGCCGCGCTGGGTGCGGATCCCAATCTGATCTTTTGCACCGGCCCCTCGAAGACCGCCGACGTCGAAGGCATCCTCATCGAAGGGGTTCACGGCCCGGGCCAACAGATCGCGCTCATTCTGGAGGATCTGTGACCAGCCCTTTCGCATTCAAGAGCTCCGTCACGTAGCGCTCGGCCAAGCCGGCCGAGTCGCCCACGAAGCGCGCGATGACGAGCAGCTCCGCAGCTGAGTAATCCTCGAGCAACTTGCGCCATGCGCGACCCGAAGCTTCGACCAAGGTGTTGAGCTCGGCCCGGCGCGCATCCAGCGACCGAACGAGAACCTGACGGCGGTCCTTCGAGCTCCGTTCACGCTGCACGAACCCTGCGCGCTCGAGGCGGTCGAGCAGACCGGTGACGGCACCGGAAGTCAGCCCGAGCCGCGTCGCGAGCAGAGTCGGCGTCACCTGGCCCGAGCGCTCCAGCTCGCTGATCAGACTGAGACACCGCGCATCCGTGGCGCCGATCCCGAGGCGGATTGAGAATGCATCGTGGAGTCGGGTACTGCTCTCGGCGAGCGTGCGGCCGAGTTCCCCGAGCGCCTGTTCGAAGCGGGCAGGCTCTGGCGGTCCAGGCGGTTCGACTGCGAAAACGGGGGCGTCGGCGGACGGCATGCTGGAAAAAGCGGCGATCCCAAGAGGAAGCGCTGGGCACCAGAACGGCCACGACGCTGTGAAGCTTCAGGCCGAGTAAGATGAATGCTCGATTATCTTAGTCATCGAGCTTCTTAGCGGGCGTGCGCTTTAGCGGGCGTGCGCTTCTCCCGAGGCGGCCTCGACGCCCCCACGACCTTGGCCCCTTCGGCTTTTCCCGGTGGTTCACGAGCGGCGCTCGACAGCCCCGCGCAACTGAGATCCTGCCAGATCGCACTTTAGCCAATCGTCGTCCCACACCCGCCCCCGCGCCGTACGCGGACGAGCGCCCACGGGATCCGGCCGACTCACTAAAGGAGTGCGGCCCGTCGAATGAGCACGAACGTTCGGATAAAACCTGTCCGAGTGGCGCTCCACAAAAGTCCTCAACTCCTTGCGGTGGACCGCGAATCAGTCCTCGCCGTGAGTCTGATTTAACCACGAACGTTCGTTCTATTAATTTTCCAGCGACCGGCGCCTTGTCTTCTAGCAGTCGCGACCCCCTAGGCGTCGGGTTCCGACGCTCATCCGAGCAGAGGGTGCGGCGATCAAGCCCGAGCCCCGGGCGGCTCCCGTTCGACTCCGCGCCCCCTAGGGTCGGGTTCCGAGAGGAACGCGCGCCGCGCTCACCTCAAGCCGGTCCGCAGAGCTGACCGAGCATCTGCGCGAAGGCTGCCGTAGGCAGTTGTTTGCGGTCCCGTCCGTGCCACGCAGCCAAAGCGTCTGCGCGAACTGCCTCGCAGCCCAAGCGCCGGCAAAGACCACGCGACGCGCTTTTCTTTGAACGGTCCTCGTGAATCCGGGAACGACTCCGGGCGAGCTCAGGTGGGTTCGCTCGTTTGGGCGCTCGCTCTGAGCGTAGCGGAGGAGTCTTATCATGTATTTACGAATGACGTTCGTGTCGATGACTGCATTCGCGCTGCTGAGCGCGCTTTCAGCTTGTGAGATCCACACCTGCGAACACGGCTCGACTTGCACTGATTGGAAGCCTTCCGATGAGGAGCATCAAGCCTGCAATGCGTATTGTGTACGACTCAGCGTGTGCGGAGCGCCCCAAGCGCAGGATTTGAACGAGTGCGTCAATGCGTGCCTCGATCGCTTCGAAGTGTCGCCGACCGAAACCCGAAATCTTTGCGAATGCGCGAGCACGAGCGTGTGCGGTGACGTGATCGAAGGGCGCTGTTCCGCGTCTTCGACGCCGCCACCAAGCACCAGCGGCGGCAGTTGCTCCATCTGCAGCAGCGGCGGCGCGACCGGCAGCGGCGGTGTGACTGGCAGCGGTGGCGCACTCCCTTCGACAGGCGGCGCAACCGGAAGCGGCGCGACGGGTAACGGCGGCACAGTGTCGTCGAGCGGCGGAGCGACGGGCCACGGCGGAAGTAGCAGCGCGGCTGGCGGCGTTGCGAACGGCGGTTCTTCCGCGGGATCTGCCGGCGAAGCCCCGACCGCCGTCGCATGCAACGCGCCATGCGACTGTCCCTTGGGGCAGGCCTGCGTGTCGGGCTACTGCGTCACGCCCTAGAGGCAGCGGCCGCCGATATCGTCGCACTGGCCGGCGCAAGTGGTAAAGTCGTGCCACTTGCGCCGCTCGTCACAGTCCTGAAGGCTCTGACCGAGACAGTGAAAAGTGCCGGGTGCGCATTCGGGCGCCTCGCAGGTGCCGGTATCCGCGTGGCAAAGGGCGTTCGTGGCACATTGCGAGATCCGCTGCCAACCGGCCTGCGTACAGCGCTCGAGAAAGACGTCATTGCAACGGGACGACCCAACCTGGCATGTCCCGCTGAGGCAACCGCCCGTCGCTGGATCGCACGTGGTCCCAGCTGGGCACGTCATATCCGTCACCCACGCTGTGCGACCGCTGTTGCAGTGTTGCAGCTCGGCACGGTCGCAGCGCTTCGCCTCAGCAGCACACAGCGGCACGTCACAGCGCGCGTCGTCGGCGTCGCACAGTTCAGAGGTGTCGCAAGCCGAGTTGTGCCAGATGCGATCGGCGCCACATTGGTGGAGCAGCGGGAGCTCTGCGTCGCAGTAGGCGCGCCCCGGCGTGTCGCATTCAGGGGGATTGCAGACGGAGGCCGCGGCATCGCAAAGTGCGGGGGAAGCGCAGCTCGCGGCGCGTTGAAACACGCCGCTCGAATCGCAGCGCAACAGGTCTGCGCCGGAACAATAGCTTTCCCCGGGTGTGCAGCGAGCACAGTCGAGCAGCTTCGGATTGCAGGGCGGGTCGCTCGTACAAAGCTTGGCGACGACTAGGGCCGTGCGATCGGCGGAACAGACCAGGAGCTGATTGCCCTCGCAGCGGCCTTGCTTGGGCTCGCAGCTCGGCGGCACGCACTCGACTGGCGTGCCCGGCATCACAGCCTTGGCGAGCGCCTGTTGGCAGAGAGCTGCGCTCGCGCAGGTTTCGATGCCTTGCGCGATCACGCCCTGCGCGTCGCAGCGCACGAGGTGCACGTCCTGACACGCGTACTGGCCGGGCATGCAGGCCGCGCTCGCCTTGCACTGCCCGCTCTTCTTGTCTTCGGACACGGAGCAGAGCTCGGGCGCCGCGCATTGGGTGGGCGGCCCCCAAACGCCCGCGGCGCTGCACTGAGACAGCGCACCACTGCTGCACTGATAGTCACCGGGGGTGCACGCGGCGCAGGCTTGCAGATTTAGGTTACAAGGTGCCGCCGCGCTGCAGGTATCGACCGTCGACCAACCGGAGCCTTCGTCGTTGCAGGCCTCGAGCGCCATGCCGTTGCAGCGGTACTCACCGACCGAGCATGTGCGGCAGCTGTTGCTACGAGAATCACAATGCTCGGGCGTGTCGCAGGCGATACTCTTGACCCAACCATCGAGCGTGGGCTTGCAGGTCAGCAGCCAATCCGCGTTGCAGCGCACCTCTCCCAGTTGACAGGCGGCGCCTTGCAGTCGAGACGCATCGACGCGGTAATCGTCGAGCAGGCCGCAACCGGTGCCGACGCCCAACAGCAACACTGCGGGAGCCAGCCAAATTCCGACCCGCCCGCGGCGACGAGCACTTTGCGAACGCTGACTCAGGGTCGGAAAACTCAGATCCACGTCGCTCCGGGAGCGCTCACGGGGTGCAGTTGCCCGTCATGGCATCGCAGGTCGTCGGACACGCCTCGGGCGCGCTCCAACTGCCGGCCTGGCTGCACGTGAGTCGACTCACGCCGTCAGTGTCGCACATGCTGGTGCCCGGGGCGCAAGCCACGCAGGCGCCGTTCAGACAAGCCTGGGGACAGGCCACCGGGGCGTCCCAATGGCCGTCGGCGGTACACGCCTGGGTGTGCGTCCCGTCGAAGCACGTCACCGCGTCCATCGCGCAATCACGGCAATAGTCGACGCCCGCCGTGTCGTAGCAGCCGTTCATGCACGTGGAGGTCATCCAGCCGCCGCTCGCGCAGGTTCTGAGGGTGTTTGCGTCGACGCACTCCGCACCGCCCACCGGGCACGCGCGACAATAGTCGGCGGTCCCGTTGTCCACGCACCCATAGTCGCAGTCGGTTGCCGTCCCCCATTGTCCGGTCGACCCGCAGGCCTGAACCTGCGTGGTCCCCACGCATTGAGTCGTGCTGGGGGCACAGGCGCCGCAGCTCGAACCCACGCAAGCGCCACTCGTGCAAGCCGTCGCCGCGCCCCAATGCCCTGTGCTGTCGCAGGTCTTCGATTGGGTGGAGTTCACACAAGCCGTGGCCGCGGGCATGCAATCGGCGCAGGTGTCACTCACGCACGCGCCGTTCGGGCAAGGGGTTGCGGCGCCCCAGGTGCCCGCCGCCGAGCAGGTGCGCGAGTCCGTGGTGCTCATGCACTGCACGCTGTTCGGCATGCAGTCGGCACAGGCCTCGTTCACGCAGGCGTTGTTGGGGCACGCGGTAGCCGCGCCCCAACTGCCGGAGCTATCGCAGGTCTTCACGTGACTCGCGTCCGAGCAAGTCGTCGTGGTCGGCGTGCACTGCGCACACATCCCCGCCACGCAGGCGTTGTTGGTGCAGGCGCTCGGCGCGCTCCATTGCCCGTTGTTGCAGGTTTGACGGGTCGACGGTGTGGCGCATTGCGAGCCACCGACCGGACAGACGCCACAGAACGAGCTTGGCGTTGTCCCAAAACAGCCGTTCGCGCAGGTGCTGCCGGCGCCCCACTGCCCGTTGGCACACTGCTGGAGGGCCGCCCCCGAACAAGTCAGGTCACCCGCGTTGCACACGCCGCAGTAGGCCGAGGGCGAGCTTCCGAAGCAGCCGAGCGAGCAAGTCATCGAATTGACGAACTTGCCGGCGGTGCAGGTTTGCAGCGTGCTCCCCGAACAGCTCTTGTCGTTGGCGTTGCACTGCGCGCAGTAGTCCTTGGTGCCGCTGTCGATGCAACCGAGTGAACACGGCGTTGCTGTCTTAGGGTCCGACCACTGACCGGCTGAGGTGCAGCTCTGCAAATTCGAACCCGAGCACTGCGTGTCGACGCTGGGCGTGCAAACGCCGCAATACGCCTTCGGGGAGGTGCCGAAACAACCGTTGGCGCAAGCCGCTGCGGTGCCCCAGTGCCCATTGGAGCCGCAGGTCTGGAGCCCAGTGCCCGAACAGCGCTGGTCACCCGGCGTGCAATCCCCGCAATAATCGGCGACCCCGCTATCGAAACACGGCCCACTCGTGCACGACTGTGAGCTGATCAGACTCTTCTGATCGGCCGCACAGAGCTGCAGGGTAGAGCCACTGCAACGCAGCTCCCCGGCGCTGCACACCGCGCAATAATCGACAATGCCGCTGTCGATGCAGCCGTAGCTGCAGGTGCTCGTGGTGGTCAGGCTCTTGCGGTCGACGCTGCATTGCTGGAGCGCCCCGGCCGAACAGCGAAGCTCGTTGGTTTGACAGGCGGCGCAATAGTCGACCGTGCCGTTGTCGACGCAGCCGTTCGAGCCGCAGTCCATCTTCGTGGTGAGCGTCGTTTGATCCGCGCTGCACTGCTGTAGCGTGGAGCCCGAGCAGCGTGTCTCGCCCGCTTGACAGCCGGGGCAATAGTCGGCCGTGCCCTTGTCGATACAGGTGCCATTGGTGCAAGCGCTGACCGTGCCCCATTTGCCGTTGCTGCCGCAGACGCGCACGCCCGCGCCGGAACATTGGCTCTCACCCGCGTTGCA
This sequence comes from Sorangium sp., assembly GCA_019695485.1. Lineage (GTDB taxonomy): Bacteria > Myxococcota_A > Polyangia > Polyangiales > Polyangiaceae > PMG-095. The sequence goes on along the minus strand of JAEUAF010000488.1, from coordinate 3,871 downwards.
CTCGGCGCAGTAGTCAGCCGTGTTGTTATCGACGCAGCCGAACGCGCAGGTCGATTGATCGGTGAGACCGGTCTGGGTCGCGTTGCAAACCTGAAGCTTCGAGCCTGCCGCGGTGCCGTTGCAACGCGTTTCGCCGGCCGCGCAAATCCCGCAATAGTCAGTGTTGCCGCTGTTCACGCAGCCGAACGAGCAGCTCGACTGCGTCGTGAGTACCTTCTGATCGCCCGAGCAAGACTGAAGCGAGCTGCCGTTGCAGCGCTTTTCGCTGGCGAAGCAGGCGGCGCAATAGGCGTTACCGTTGAGGACGCAGCCGAAGCCGCAGGCCGTGGCGTTGGTGAAGCTCTTGCGCCCACTCGCGCAGGTCTGAACGGAAAGACTGTCGGTGGTGCAGGAGGTCGCGCCGGCGGTGGGACACACGGCGCAGAACCCAGCCTTGGGGTCACTCACGTCGCACAGATTGGCCGCGCCGCAGGTCTGCGCGGTATTCCAGCCGTCGTAGCCCGCCTTGCAGGTGGCAAGCACCGCTCCGCTCGTGGCGGCCAGCGCAGAATCCGTGCACTTGAAGCTCGGCAAGGTGCCGAGGCCACACACGGGCTTACCGCAACTGAAAGAGCTTCCGTCCTTGGTGCCCGCGGGGCAAGTCCCGGAGAGCACGCACTGACAGAGCTCCTTGCTATCGCACTGGGCCTTGTCGACGACGCCCGCGGTGGCCGAGCACGTCTGCAAGAAGCGGTCGTTGCAGAGCAGCGACGCGGGGCAGTCGTGTTTGCAGGGCTGCGCGCTGTCGTTGGCGTCGCAAAACTCACCCGTTTTACAGGTGGTGACCAAATCCCAGGCGGTCTCGCCCGGATTACAGGCCTCGACTTGAAGCAGGTTGTTCGGGTCGCAGCGCCGATTGCCGGCGTGGCACATCGGCAGCGCGCAGGCTTTGTCGGCGGCGTGGCAGAGCTCCGGCGTATCGCAGGCGAGGCCTTTGACATAGCCCGTGAGGTCTGCGTTGCACTCCCAGAGGGTGGCGCCGGGCGTCTTCGGATCGGTGTCGGTGCCGCAGACGTTGTCGCCCGCGTGGGCGCAGACGGGCGGCGTGCAGCTGCCCATGGACATGCCCGTGTTCGGATCCGTCTGAACTTTGCAAAGCGCCTGGGTCTTACAGTCCTGAACCGGCTTCCACACGTGGTCGTCGCCACAGCGCTCGAGGCCCGCGCCATTGCACTGATAATCCCCGGGAGTGCACACCACGCAGTCGCCTTGGCCCTGCGTGGTGCATTGCATCCCGCTCGGGCACTCCATCACGGTCGCCCATGCGGTCTGGTCAGCGCTGCAGCGCTGCAGGATTGAGCCGTTCTGACAGCGCGGCGCGCCCGGCGTTCCGCAACCTGCCTCGCACTGCTCGAGCGTGGCGGCGAGGTTCGAATCCTGACCCACGTCCGCCACGGTCTTCAGGCAGAGCTCGGGCGTGGCGCAGCTGCTGACGGGCATCCACGCCACGGCGTTGGCGGGGCAGCGCTGCAGATTCACACCGTCGCAAGCGATTTGGCCGGGCGTGCAGGCGCCCGTACACATGCGATTCCAATGCGGCAAATCACTTTGCGCCTTGGAGAGCGTAGCCATACAGACGTCATCGTTCGGGCACGAAGTGACTGGGTTCCACACCTTGTTGGTGGGGTCGCATTCGCGGATCACCGACTGTTGGGTGGCCGCGTCGACGGTGCACTGCAGCTGCCCGGGGGTGTCGCATGGACCGCAGCCTCCCGGACTGCACATCTCCGCAGACGTGCAATCCTGCTTCAAGGTCCAGCTGGTGCGATCGGCGCTACACGCTTCGAGGCGCGCCCCATTGCAACGCCGCGCGTCCGCCTTCGGACACACCAGGCAGCGCCCACTCGCGGAATCGCACTGTTCCTTCGACGCGCAGGTGTCCGCCTTGACCCAACCCGACTGATCCGCGTTGCAGGTGAGCAAAAACTCGTCGTTGCAACGCGATGCGCCCTTCTTGCAGACCCCTCCGGCCGGCACGGAGCCGCTCGGCGGCCCCTCTTCGAAGCTGCCGAAGAACACATGGCAGCCCAGCACCGAAAGCAAGGTGCCAAAAAGCACCACGAACCACGTCGGACGACGCGCGCGCGACGCATTCATCAGAAGCTCCCCTCGACGCCAACGGCGCCCAACGACACATAGGGCGTCAGGTGCGCCGCCTTCGGAGCCTCCGCCTCTTTCGGCTTCATCAGCAAGAGCGCGACACCCGCGCCGGCGCCCGCGAGGCCTACGGCCAAGCTGATACTCGAAGTGTATGAATACAGATAGTAGCGCTTCAGATCGTCGTGCACACTCGACGGACACGAGGTGAGCGTCGGACACGCCGACTTCAGCTTCGAGTGCTCACTCAAGAACAGCACGCCGGTCACGGCGCCGAGCGCCAAGCCCACACCGCCCACGCCGAACGCGACATAGGTCAGCGTATCGTTTCTGCGCGGAGGCGGCGGCGCTGCCGCGACGCGGTGAACGATGTGCTTCTGCGGTGGCGGCGCGACGACCTCAGGCGCGACCGGCACCGGCTCGAGCTCGACGCTAAGCTCGGCCTTTTGCTTGGCGACCAGCGTAACGGAAGCTTCCTTCGAGACATAGCCATCGGCCTCGACCTTGACGACCACTTCGCCAACGTCGGCTGGCACCGGGGCGCTCAAGGCAGCCGCGGACAGCTCACGCTCCCCGAGGCGCACCAGTGGGTCCGCGGGACCGGTCACGGAAATCTTGAGCCAGGCGATCTTCGGAGCGAGCTCCACGACTGCGCGCTCGGCCTCGGCAACGGCGCGCCGAAACGCTGCGGGAGCTCCCGGGGCGAGCGGCTCGCTGCGCGCCGAATCGTAGCGAGCATAGGCCTCGGCGAGGCGCCCGAGGCCGACCAGCGCGCGCGCGTGATCGACCACTAAGCTCGGCGCGTGCACCAGCGCATCCGCGCGACGAAAGCGGTCCTCCGCCAACGCGTAGTTCTTGGCGTTCAGCGCCTTGTTGCCCTCCTCGGCGAGCGCGCGCGCCGTGGCTCGATCGGCATCGCTCGATTCGGCCGCGCGAGCGGGCGCGGCGCACAGACAAAGACCCGCTAGCAGTACGGCTCGCGCCACCCAGCGTGCTGAGCCCGTGGGCGGCTCCGTGCTTCGAACTGAAAGGGAGTCGAACATCCGGATCAACTGCGGCCCCCGACGGCTGCGGTTAGTAGGTAAGTGTAAGATCTAAGCGTATCATTGCATACACCGGACACCCTCCGCTCGCAAGGACACCGCGGCCGCGCATTTCAAGGCGCCTAGCGGTCTTTTCCTGAGAGGAACAGGTCCAAACTGAGACGTGAGCATGCCCCTAATTCGCGCCTCTGCGCGGCCTCCTCGTGCGATGGCGGTCAGGGAAACCCGATTCCGGACCGCCGCCGACCAGCTGAATACTGACATAAGAACCCGGTCTGAGGCGCTCCACCTGAAAAGATTCCCACGGCAGTGATTCCCGGCGCAGGCGCTGGCGATCCGCAGTTGCGGAGCGCGCGTAGTCGCAAAGCGGAAACACTTCAGCCGCCGCGCGCTCAAAATGCGCCCGCCACGCCGAGCGACGAAGGCCCCACGAGCGGCACGAAGCGCGGCGTCGCCGAGCCAACGCGAGCCTCAGAGTGACGCCCCGTCAGCAGCAAGTAGACGCCTGCGCCAACGCCCACCACGCCAGTCACGAACCCCACGGCCGAAGCGGTCCGAAACAGGTGGTAGCGACTGATGTCCTGAGTCTGATCGGACTTCTCGTTGTCGCTCAGCGGATAACAGACCCCGCCGGGACACTTCGACGCCAAGTCGGAGTGCACGCCGAGCGCCAGCGCGGCCGTCACACCGCC
>JAEUAF010000444.1 GCA_019695485.1 Sorangium sp. | reverse complement strand
AACAAAGCTCGCAAGCACTAAGCCCGACGCTTCAGGGGCAAGACAAATTCGGACCACACGGACAAGCCGAGATAAGGGCGCGCTCATGCCTGGAAACTAGCACGATGCGGCGCCCCGCGAAGTGCTGGGGGCCCCCGCGGGGGCATAGCCCACGCAAGGCGGGCCCCCCGGGCGCGCGCAGCGCAGCGAGCACGGCCGGGGCGCGCCGCGATGGCCCACGCGGGGGCAGCTAATGCAAGCCTCCATGGGGGCAGCTAGTGCGAACTGACGTGTGTCAGCCGGGCCGGCGTTCGACGCGACCGTCGACGTGCTTGGCGAAACGTCCGGCCTCGATGCCGTGCACTGGATCGTCGCTCGGCCAGGGCCAGCCGCCGAAACGCGTCCGCTGATAGTCGGCAAAGGCGTTCTGGATTTCAGCGCGAGTGTTCATCACGAAGGGGCCGTGCTGTACGACCGGCTCGTCGATTGGACGACCTTGGAGCATAAGCAGCTCCACCGCGCCGTCGCCCGCAGTCAGCACGAGATCGCGATCGCTTTGGACCACCATGCCGCTTTTGACCTGCGCCTCCTCCCCGTCGACGCTGAGCGTGGATCCAGCAAAGAAATAGAGGGTCCTGAGCGCGTCGGCGTGCTTCGCTCGAGGCAGGGTGAAGCGCGCGCCCGGCTGTAAAGCGAGCGTCCAAATCGCGAGATCGGTGTCGGGACGCGCCGCCCAGGAGCGCGGAGGCGGGCTCGGTGCGCGGCGCCCGTCGAGCGCGCCGGCGATCAGGCGCACGCGAGTGACGCGCTTCGCCGTATCTTCGAAGACGCACTCGGGAATGTCTTCGTTCCAGAGCATCGCGAAGTGCGGCTCGACGAGTTTGTCAGCGCTCGGCAGATTCAGCCAGATCTGAAAGAGCTCGAGTGGGTTCGGCGCGTCTTGGCGCAGCAGCGGGAACATTTCCGAATGACAGATGCCGCCACCCGCGGTGAGCCATTGGACGTCGCCCGTGCTGAAGCGCGCGGCGGCCCCGAGCGAGTCCGAATGATCGATCACCCCGCGGCGCACGATCGTGACTGTCTCGAAGCCCCGATGCGGGTGCTGGGGAAAGCCAGGCACGACCTGGCCGTGGTACATGCGAAAAGGGAGCTTGGGGTCGAAGTCTTGACCCAGATTGCGCCCGGCGAGCGACGCGACCGGGCCGAGCCTCTCGTTGCCCGCCGGATAGGCATCGTCGTGGTGCACGCAAAAGAGGAAGGGGTCGACGGTTTGCCAAGGGAAGCCGAGGGGCACGGTTTGGAGGACGCTGTCGTTCACCGCGCAAAGTTTAAGTCGTGATTTGGGATTGTCGACCAGTGCAGGCAAACGCCTATTCTCGAGTGAGCTCGGAGCGGACCCACCCGCAGGACACGAGCAGCGCCGTAATCGTCAACATCGAGAAGCCGAGGATGGCTGGGCTCATCGCTTCGCCGACTCCCAACAGAACCACCTCGGACAGGGTCATCGGCGAGTGCGCCTTCAGGTAGTCGGGTGCGTGGTGCCCGACCATGGCGAGGTCCGCGACGACACCGGTCGCCGCGCTGAACAAAGTAGTCACTGAAAGGCCCACGCTGAGCCGAAACGTCAGTACTTTGGGGCGAAACGCGAAGCTTGTCGCGGCGGCCAGCGCCGAGAGGCCGAAGACCAACAGAAACCACACCGGGTAACCACCCTCGAGCACTAGATTCCACATGCCTGCCTCCGCGAGCGTCCGCCGCCGAAAAACTGCTAGATGATTGAGCCCCGCCAGAGCGGCGGCGCTGACCGTTTCAAGAACGCGGAGCTTGCCCGAATGTGACCCGTTTTCTGCGACCCCCTGCGACCCACGCGGCGCTGAGCGCCGGGCTTCCGGCGCCGGCCGACGAAAGTGCGGCCACTCGGTCACGGATCGGGTCCGAGCGCGTTCTCTGCGAGGTGGAGACAAGTGCCGATAGCAAGCTCGTCGCGGGACTGAAGCGCCGCGAGGCCCTGGCCTTCGATCAGATCTACGCGCTCTATTCGGCGCCCTTGCTGCGCTTTCTGTCGCGGCTCTGCGGGCGGGCCGACCTCGCCGAAGACGTCTTTCAAGAAAGCTTCTTGCGTCTCGCAAAGCATAGCGAGCGGCTGGCCCCCGACACGGATCTGTTCGCGTGGCTGCTCACGGTGAGCAGGAACATCTTCTTGAGCCACGCGCGAGGCGCGCTGCGCCTGCGGCCTCTCCACGAAAGCGGCGAGCAGCCGGCCCGAGCGCTCACACCCGACGCCCAAGCGCTCGCGCGCGAATCGCTGACCAGGCTCGAGCGAGGGCTGTTGCGACTCTCGCAGGAGGACCGCGAGGTGCTGTTGCTGGTTGGCGTGGAGGGCTTGTCGCATCAGCGCTGCGCGGTGGTGCTCGGCATCAACGAGCCGGCGTTGCGCAAGCGCGTGAGCCGAGCCCGCGCGCGCCTCGCGGAGCTCTTGGACGAGGCGAGCCCAGCGCGATTGCTGAAAGGAACAGGGCGATGACCGACGAACTTTTGGAAGAGCTCTCGACGCTGCCGCTGCCCAAAGTCGCGAGCGAGCTCTCGCAGCGCGTGCGTCGAGCAGCGCACGCCGAGCTCCAAAAGGCCCCGCGACGCCCGCGCGCAGCAGCGGGTTTTCAGGCTATTTTCGTGGCGCTGGTCGTGCTTTCGGTGCTGCACGGCGCGTGGACCGTCGGCTTCCTGGAGACGCTCAGTCCCTGAGCGAGCGCGCGTTCGGGGCAGCGCGCGTGTGCGGGCTCGACGCGTGCGCACGTGCACGCGCGCTGGCGCATTGCGCAGAGCTTTGCCAGCACTCGCAACGTCACGCTGCCTGAGCAAATGCGAAAGATTCCTGAGCTCGCCCGGGTTGCGGAACGAGCCGGTTCGAGTCAAACAAACGTGCGATGCGCGGCTTGCTCTCCTCGTGTGTGTTCGCCTCTGGTGTGCTGCTTACTCTTGGCTGTGATGTCGCAGCCGTGAACTCGGGGAGTAACAGCCCCATCGCCGCGACCGACGACAGCTGGCAACGGCCTGCGGGGCCGACGCCGGTCGAAGCGCACGGACAGCTCGCGGTCAGCGGCCTCGATCTGATCGATCAAAGCGGCATGCCCGTGCAGCTGAAGGGCGTGAGCAGCATGTGGCTGAACTGGGAAGACGACGGCTACGCCGAAAACCCGGACGCCCTGATCTGGATGCGAGACCACTGGAATCTGAGCCTGATCCGCGCCGCGATGGGCGTCACGCCCAAGGGCGCGTATCTGGATGATCCGGACAAGGCCAAGCAACAGGTCACCACCATCGTCGATAACGCAATCGCCGCGGGGGTCTACGTCATCATCGACTGGCACGACTCGAGCGCCGAAAAGCGTCAAGACGAGGCCGTGGCGTTTTTCACGGAAATGGCCAGCAAGTACGCTGGCGTGCCCAACGTCATCTACGAGACCTACAACGAACCTTCGAATGTCGCCTGGGCAAGCGTGCTCAAGCCCTATCACGAAGCCGTGGTGGCCGGCATTCGCAGCGTAGAGCCAAATAGCGTGATCATCCTCGGCACCGGCAACTACTCGCAGAACGTGGACGAGGCCGCGGGCGCGCCGCTCGACGGCGCGAACCTGATGTACACGCTCCACTTCTATTCGTGCACCCACGGTGGCTGGCTGATTACCAAGGCCAGGAGCGCACTCAGCCGAGGCCTGCCATTGTTCGTGACGGAGTGGGGTGCCACCAATGCCGACGGCGGGCTCGACGGCAAGGTTTGCGTCGATGTCGCCACGCAGTGGCTCGAGTTCCTGAACCCCGCGCACATCAGCTGGGCCGCCTGGAAGCTCGACAACTGCACGCCGGATTCGACGTGTCTGCTCAGTGCCGCGGCGCCGCTCAACGGCGGCTGGACCTCCGAATACCTGCATGGCCACGCGACGTTCGTGCGCGATGCGCTGCGCCAGCAGTGAGCTCAAGGCCGCGCGACGGCGCCGCAGATCAACCACGAAGCGCGTCGCGAGTCAGCGCCGAACGGCGGTAGCGCAGCGGCGTCGTATGCTTCAACGCGCGAAATTGGCGGTTGAAATTGGAGAGACTGCCAAAGCCGGTCATAAGAGCGATTTCGCTGACGCTGTGCCCGGTTTCGCTGAGCAGCATGCAGGCCTGCGTCACGCGCACTTCGGACACGTACTTCACGAAGGTCTTGCCGAACAAGCGGGGGAACGCGCGACCGAGCGTGGCGCGCGACATACCCACCGCGCGCGCGACACCCGAGAACGACAGCCCCGGGTTCGCCGAGTGCTCGTGGATATGACTGAGCAGCCGGCTAGCAGCCTCGGCCTGGCCGGTCTCGATGGGCACGCCGCCGTTGCCGAGACCGAGCTCCTCGAGCTCGCGACTTTGGGAGAGCTCGGCCAAGATCGCGAGCAAGCCTACGAAACGATCGAGCGGGCGCCGCGAGCCGCCAAACAGAGCACGCACACTCTCGCGCGTGTGGCGGGCGGTTTCACCCTGGATGCGTAGCCCGCGCTCGGCGCGCGCGAACAGCTCGACGAGCGGTCGCCAGGTGATCGAGTTTGACAGCGACGCCGTGATCGATTCGGGCAAGAACTGAATGACGCGCGCATGAATCGGATCGCTGCGACCCGGATCGGTCAGCCAACAGTGCGGTGTGTTCGGACCGATCAAACACAAGTCGTCGTCGGAGAACTGCTCGATGCTGTCGCCGACGTAGCGCAGCCCGCTGCCCTTGACGACGTGAGTCAGCTCCAGCTCAGGGTGGAAGTGCCAGGGATATTGCAGCGCGCGTCCGGTCACGTCCCGGAACACGATCCCCAGATCTCTCTCCTGTTGGACCAGTTCGAATAGCGGTCGGCGCGCTCCGCTCGGCATGCAGCCCAATGTAGCGAAAGGCGTCGACTCGGTCGACAATCAGCGCGAGAACCGTCGATTTGCCGCTTCGGAGCGGGACCGGTTCCACACCATGTGGAATTTCACAGGGATAGGGGAGGTAGCCACGCCGGGGGCCGCCGCGGCAGGGGGCTTTACGCCGCGCTGAGCTCGCCCGAGCCGCCGAGCTCGACCTGCGCAATCAGCTTCTCGAGGACGGCGGCGCGCTTGGTGTCGTGGGCGCGCTCGCGCAGCCACA
>JAEUAF010000434.1 GCA_019695485.1 Sorangium sp. | reverse complement strand
TCAGCGCTGTCGTCGAGACGCGGGGCCATGCGGGAGCGCGCTGGTACTCGCGTCGAGGCGCATTCGATGCTCCCGCTCCCCCAACACCCACTACCGAAGGCGACAGCGTCGGTGCCGGGGACGCGTTCACGGCCGCGCTCGTCCTGGAACTACTCGAAGGCCGCGATCCGCAGGCTGCGCTTGCCCACTGCTGCGCCTACGCCAGCAGCCAAGTCGCCGTGCGCGGCGCGCTCCCCATGCCGCGCGCCTTCAACCTAGAGCGGAGCGCCGCCGACTCAGAGCCGAGCGGCTCCAATTGAGAGTCGCTCGGCGTCTCGGGTGTCCCAGTTCGAGGCGGGCAGCCCATCACGTGCCGCCAAAAATTCGCAAGATACGCGCATTTGCTCGGCGTTCGCGACGTACGCGCGTGGTGGCACGTCGCCTGCAATGGAAGGGATTCGTTGGCGGCGCCTCTGGGTCCCCCCTCCCCCGCAGGACGGCCGCCACGATTACTCCCCAGCGGCACGGAGCTCCTCCCTAGCTCCGGCCGCTGCCTTTTTGTGCGGAGCTCGCTGGCCCGCGATGCAGCGTCTCCGCGCCCGTAAGGCACGCCGACGCCGCCAAACGCCGGGTGGCCTCACGTCGACACCAACGACCGCTCAGAGATATCGATTGACGAGATTCTCCAGGTATTCCTGGCGGCCAGAGCGCGGCTTCGGATCAATGCCTTTGGCGAGCGCCTGGTCCGCGAGCTCAGCGAGCGACACCCGACCGCCGAGGATCGATTCGCCAAGTTCACCGCGCCAACCCGCGTAGCGCTCCTCGACCGCGCGATCGAGCTTGCCATCCTGGATCATCTGCTCGGCGATCAGCGTCCCGCGTGCCAGCGTGTCCATGCCGCCGATGTGTGCGTGGAACAGATCGTTCGGGTCGCTGCTCTGTCGGCGCAGCTTGGCGTCGAAATTCATGCCACCAGAGCTGAAGCCACCACCCTTCAAGAGCGTGTGCATGACCAACGCAATTTCCTGCAGGTCATTGGGGAACTGATCGGTGTCCCAGCCGAGCAGGTCGTCGCCGCGGTTCATGTCGAGGCTGCCGAAGATGCCGTTGCCTAGGGCGTAGGCGACTTCGTGCTGGAAGCTGTGGCCTGACAAGATGGCGTGATTCGCCTCGATGTTGACCTTGTATTCCTTGTCGAGCCGATAGCGCTGCAGGAAGGCGTAGACCGTGGCCGTATCGAAATCGTACTGATGCTTCGTGGGTTCCTTGGGCTTCGGCTCGATCAGCAGCAGCCCCTTGAACCCGATCTTGTGCTTGTACTCACAGACCATGCTGAGAAAGCGCGCCAGCTGATCCGCCTCGCGCTTCATGTCCGTGTTGAGCAGTGTCTCGTAACCCTCGCGACCACCCCACAACACGTAGTTTGCGCCAGCGAGCTGATGCGTCACATCGAGCATCTTGCGCACCTGGCCCGCCGCGTACGCGAACACCTCGGGATCGGGATTGGTGGCCGCGCCGCCCATGTAGCGCGGATGACTGAAGAGATTCGCCGTGCCCCACAACAGCTTGACGGAAGTGCGCTGCATCTCGGCCTGAGCCTTCTCGATGATGCGATCGAGGTTGTCGTGGCTCTCGCGCAGCGTAGCGCCCTCCGGCGCGATGTCTCGGTCGTGGAAGGTAAAGTACGGCGAACCGAGTTTTTCGAAGAACTCGAACGCGGTCTTCAATTTCAGCTCTGCGGCCTCGAGCGGATTCGACACCTTGAACCACGGCCTGTCGAATGTGCCGTGCCCGAAGATGTCGCTGCCTGGCCAGGCAAAGCTGTGCCAGTAGCAAACAGCCACTCTCAGCTGCTCCTCGAGGCGCTTTCCCAGCACCATCCTATTCGGGTCGTAATAGCGGAAGGCGAGCGGGTTCTCGCTGTTCGGACCCTCGTAGCGAATGCGTTCGACGCCTGGGAAAAAACTCTGGCTCATTTTGGCTTTTGCTTCCTGTTGCCCAACACGCCAGAGACCGCCGCAGGCAGACTGCTGACAGCGGTCAAGGGCGCCTGAAGGAGGCTATAACTTAACGACGTTTAGAAGCCCAGGCAAACCATTCCACCGGGTGGCGCGCGCGTTTCCACACTGGTTCTCGCACGACGCGGCGCGGCGGGACCCGGTGGCACGGGTCGACAGCGCGCGCCGCACGTGGCACATCCGCTCCCGAATCGAGCCAAGCATGGTCGCCCGGACCCTCTCGCCCCCTGAGAAAACCGCCGCCGATGCTGCCGCAGGCGTCAGCGTGCAACCGGCCTCCTTCGCTCGCGCTGCGCTCGGGGTGTTGCTGTTTACACTGGCGGTGATCCTGTTCGGTGCGGTCGTGCGCATCACCGGTTCAGGGGCGGGCTGTGGTCAGCACTGGCCGACCTGCCAAGGGGAAATCATTCACCTGCCGCGTCGGATCGCGACCGCCATCGAGCTCTCGCACCGCGTGACTTCCGGGCTCAGCGCGCTGGCTGTTTTCTGGCTCACTTGGCGAGGATTTCGCGAGTTTGGACGCGGCCACCGCGTACGTCGCGCAGTGCTGACTGCGAGCGCCATGATGGTCGTCGAGGCCCTGTTGGGTGCTGTCCTCGTGCGCCTTGCTCTGGTCGGAAACGACGCTTCGCTCGGCCGCGCGCTCGTCATGCCGCTCCATTTGCTCACGACTTCGATGCTCACGGCGTCGCTCGGCCTGAGCCTGTGGTGGAGCCTGCCGCACGCCGAGCGGCCCGATCACGTCAGCGCTGGGCGCGGCTGGGTCCTGCTCGCGGCCGCGACGGTTCTCGTCGTATCCGCGTCCGGAGCCCTCACCGCGCTCGGCGATACGGTGTACCCCGTGCAGGCCGCGTCGCTCGCCGCGCGCGTAAATCATGACCAAGGGCCTGCAGCGCATTTCCTCGAGCGACTGCGGGTCGTGCACCCGTTGTTGGCGGTGCTCGGGGCAACTTTGATTTTCGCGTCCGTGATCACCGTGGCCGACCGCAAAGCCAGCCCAATGGTGCGCCGACTGAGCGGCTACGCCGTGCTTTTCGTCACGCTGCAAGTGACAGCGGGTGGCGTCAACGTGATGCTTTCAGCACCTGGCTGGATGCAGGTCGTGCACCTGCTGCTCGCGAATCTGGTGTGGCTTTCGCTGGTGCTGCTCAGCGCTGAGCTCGGCGACACTGCGACCACACTGGACCCGGCGGCGGTCGCCGACGTTTAGTCTCTGGTCTGATCCTTTTTTGCAAACGAGCGCTCGAATTTTGATCAGCGAGCGGTGACACGAGACAGGGCGTCCACGCGCTGTTCGTCAGGTGGTGGACTAGCCCTCGGGGTTGCGGCCCCCCGAGAAGGCGCTCGTACCAGCAAATCGACGGAGCGGCGCGCTCTTTTGACCCGTCTAGGGGGGCTGGAAGCTCTCATTCAAGTAGGAAGACCGTGAACGTCATCCGAAGCATTCGGAAGGTAGCTCCTTCGCTCAGTGACACGGACCTCGTACTCGCCGCGCGCCGCGGAGAAGCTTGGGCGCGTGAAGCGCTGATTCAACGCCACGCCGAGGCTCTGCATCGCCTGGCCTTCGCGTTGCTCGGGCCCCACGGTGGCGCTCGCGATGTCGTGGAGCAAGCGTTCGCCAGCGGCTTCAGGAATCTGGCTGCATTACGGGAGCCGTCCGGTGTCGGGCGCTGGCTCGGGCGGGCCGTGATTCAGCTCGTGTGCCGCCGCCTGTCGGGCGGCCGTTGGCTGCGCTGGGTGCGCCGGCCGGAGCGGCCGGACTTTCTCGGCTTGCGCAGCCAGCTCGTGCTCCTGGTAAGCGACAGCGAGCGCTCGGAGGTCACGCGCTTCTACGAGCACCTCGAAGAGCTCAGCGTCGACGCGCGAATGGCCTTCTTGCTGCGGGAGATCGAGCAAATGGATGTGCGCGACATCGCTCACGCCATGCGGGCGTCTGTGGCGAAGGCCCGGCGCTGGCTGCTGCTCGCTGAGCGGCGCTTGCGTCGTTTTGGTGCCGGCGCGCGAACGCCAGCGCTGTTGCGAAATGGCTCCAACGAGCTGCCGATTCCGTTCTCCGAGTTCGAGCGAGCGCAGGTGCATCGGCGTATCGAAGCAGCTCTCGAACGGCGCCCGGAACGGCGTCGCTGGCCGTTGCTGGCCGCGTCGGTTGTCGTGCTCGGGCTTTCGGCAGGGGTCGTACTGCTGCGGCAGCCGCGCGCGGTCGCCGCGGAGCAGCCAGTCCTGGTGTTGCCGACCCCGTCCCCGCAGAGCATTGAGTTGCCCGATGGCTCGCGTGCAACACTGTCGCCGTCGGCGGAGCTCCGGGTCGAACAGGCCACGCCCCATGAGGTTCGCCTGACGCTGCTGTCCGGCCGAGCAGACTTCGAGCTCGCCCCGCGCGAGGAGCGCACCTTCGTCGTGAGCGCCGCGGACGCCGCAGTGAGTGCATTTGGCCGACGGCTATCGATGTCGATCGAAGGCGCGGATCCGGCGACGGGCGCGGTCACCCTCGAGGTTTCCGCCAGCGAGGGCCCGGCCGAATTGCTGCGACGCACGGGCAGCGCGCTCATCACCCTCGACTCGGGCGAATCCTGGACCGGACGAGTCCCGCGGCTCGCCACGTCGGTCCCCACCAACAACTGAGCCTTTGCCGAGCGTTCTCAGGGCCGAGCTTCCGGCTGCTCGCGTGAAATCGCACTCGCGGTGATCGCGACGATGCGAAAGCTGTCTTTGTGGCGCAGGAGATCGAACGACAAGGTCCTCACCTGACGACGCTGCTCGCCCGGTGTATTCACCGTGATCGACACCAGGAAGGTAGCCTGAGCGCGAACGCCCGCAACGCGCACATCCGACTGCTCGACCGCGATGTCGAAGCGAAGTCCTTCGGCGTTCTCGAGCAGAGCCACGATCGCGTCGGCGCCGTCAACCGAGCCAAGCTCAGGTACCGAGAGCGATAGCTGAGGCGCCGCGTGGCGCTCGAGCGCCGCGCGCAGGCGCTGGACGCGGGCCGCGTCGGTGTCTCCCGGTAACGCGCTGGCTGCGAGCGTGACCTCCTTGAGCAACCTCAGCACGCGCCGTTGGTCCGAGTCCCCGAACAGCAAATAGCAGGCGATTGCCGCAAAAATCAGCGAGACACCCAAGACGAAGCTTCGACGCTGCGTGAGCGGCGTTCGCGAACCGTCGCTCACGCCGGCCCAAGCGCGAGGCAAAGCCGCAGAGACAGAGCTCCCCTGCGTTGATCAGGCGGCAACCGCGACCCCCATGCGCTGGCGCAACAAGCCGTACTCGCGACTTATCGCGAACACGTAGAGCTCCGCGAGTTCTTCGTCGGGATGACTCAAGCCGCCACCCGGGAAGCGCCGAATGAGATCGGCCGCCGCCAGCACGTCCCCGGACACCGCGAGCCCCGCGCGCACGCCGAGGAGTTCGACGGCGTGCAGGGCGCGCCGCGCCCGTTCCTCCAGGTTAGCGAGGGGAAAGGCCTTGGCGATCCGCGCCAGCTGTTCGAGCGCCGGACCGCGGACTTCACGCCGCAGCGCCGCGTACAAGCGCTTGCTGTCGCCGTCGAGCGCTCGCACCTCGACCCCACTCGCGCCACCCAAAGCGAGGGCTGCTCGCAGGAGCGCGCTGAGCTCAGGGGGCGATGGAAAGAACGACAGCGCCCGCAGCTCTCCGCGAAAACGCGGCAGATGGCGGCCCCACAAGAAGGCTAGCTGCCCGAGCGCGAGGCCAGAACCGAGCGTACGCGCGGCTTGCGTGCTGGGCGATTCACTCGGCAAGACCTCGAGCCCCGCGGGCACGTCGGGTGAGACATAGAGCAGCGGGACGTCGAGGCTCAACAGGCGCGCCGTCCAAGCCAACGTCTTCGCCAGCATCGTCGTGCTCTTCTCTGGATCTTGGAGTGTTTCGGGATCGGGCGGCGCATAGCGCCCCTTCAGCTTGGCAAAGCCAATCCCCACTCGCACCGACGCCGGACCAAGTGCGTCGAGCAGCGCTAGGAGCGCGCGATCCTTGTCTTTTGGATACAGAATCCGCACCCATTCTTCGTCGTTGATGGTGGCGCGCGCGGCCAACAACCCCTCGGGCTTGTGCTGGCTCACCATCAAGGCCTCGTTGATGTCGGCGTCACCGAGGCACTCGAGGACACTAGCCGCGTTCCACGCCCCGTCGGCCACGCCGCTCTGCTCGAACAATGCGTGAGCCAGACGATAGGTCGCGGCGTGCGTCGGCGAAAGCCGCGCAGCACTGCGGCAGTGCTCGAGCGCCAATTCGCGCTCGCCGAGCTCTTGATAGAGCCGGATTAGCTTCTCGCGCAGCGCCATGTCTTCGGGCCGCTGCGCCAGTCTGCGCTCGTACTCCTCGGTGAGCTCGGGCTTCTGGGAAGCCCCCACGGGGCCTTTTGGCCCTTGCGCCTCCGCGGCCTGCAACACCGCCTGGGCCTCGGCCTCGAGCGCGTCCGCAAGCGCTGGGTCCGACAGCTTATCCCGCGCGACGCGCGCGCCGTCTCGCAAGGCGTCCAGGCGTTGCGAGAGCGAGCAGCTCGGGCTGGCCGCGATCTGCCGGCGCACATCCAGAGAGCGCGCGTCGTCCCCCAGCGCTTCGGCCGCCTTGGCCAAGAGCACGAGCGCCACGGGCTCGCCCGGCGCAAGCCCGAGCCACGCCTCGGCGGTGTGCAACAGATTCGGTTGGTCCCCTGCGGCTTCGGCCCATTCGGCGCGCACCTTGAGCACGTCCAGATTGAGCGCGTCGAGCCCGACGGCGGAAGCAAAGTGCTCGGCCGCTTGCTCGCTCTGCCCGAGGCGAGCCAACACGCGCGCCAAGCGGGCCAACATGCCGGCGCGTTCGTGGGGATCCTGAATCAGCGGGAGCGCCGCCTCGAAAACGCGAGCCGCGACCTCGTCCTGCCCCGCGTCCGCGAGGTCGTCCGCGCTGGCCGTAGCATGTGGAGTCGGACGCGGGCCCGAACCCTCTCCCTCCACCGGACCGCGATCCGCTCGGTTCGGCTGCGTGGCCTCGCTGAAATCGAACGAGGGCAGCGCGTCGGGATTTTCACCAGGCGCGACGCTCGCCGGAGAAAACCCACGATTCGGCTCGGTCGCCTCCATGAAGTCGAACGAAGGCAGGCCGGAGTCGGCCTCTGGCGGCGGACTGGCGAACGCGCCGCCCGCCACGGGCCGAGTTGGCG
>JAEUAF010000423.1 GCA_019695485.1 Sorangium sp. | reverse complement strand
GCGCTGGTTGATGCGGCGCTCCAACATTTCCCAGAGCGCAGGCACACCGACGAGCCCGGTAATGCGCGCTTCGGTAAGGGTGCTGGTCAGGCGGTCCGCGCTGAGCTCGTCGAGGTACACGATGCGTGCGCCGCGCGAGAGCGGCAGCAAGAGGCCGCAGGTGAGCTCGAAGGTGTGGTGCAGCGGCAGCACACTCAGAATACGGTCGTCGCGGCCGAGCGGGAACAGCGGCGCCAGCATACCGACTAGCGAAGTCAGGTTCCGGTGTGAGAGCGCGACACCCTTTGGGTTGCCGGTGGTGCCGCTGGTGTAGATCAGCGCGGCCACCTCGTCCGAGGACACGGGCTCGAGCGGGCGTCCGGGACCGGCTGCGACCGCTTCGTGAAGATCGAGCACCGTGACGCGCTCGGCGAGGCGGGCCTCAATGCGACCGCGCGCCGCCGCATCGGCGAGCAGCACGCGCGCGCCAGACACGCGCGCCAAGTTGTCCGCGATATCCGCTTCGATGTTGGCGTCGAGCGGGACCACGGTCGCCCCGGCCCAGACGATGCCGAAAAACGCGATCGGCCAGTCCGTGTGGTTCTGTGCGGCGAGGAGCACGCGGTCACCGCGCCCGACACCCAGCGCGGATAGACGCGCCGCGAGCGCGCTCGAGAGCTCGCGCCAATCACGAAACGTGATGCGGCTCAGCCCTTCGGGCTCGGTGCGCTGCAGGGCCACCGAAAGGTCGTAGCGGTCGGCCATTTCCTCGAGCATCAAGGCGAGCGTCTCATGGCGCGCTGCCGGTTTCTTGTCGCGGCGTAGCTTCTCTTCGATCTGCGGGAAGACCCAGCGCTCGAGGCCGGGCACGTGAACTTCCAAGAACCATTTTCGCCAGTCGATGCTCTCCGGGCTAAAATCGATCTTGGCGCGATCGGCCGGAACCAGGCGCCCCTGGGCGGCCCGGACGTTGTTGGTGCGGAACACGTACTGGTGCTGCGCCGTGAACGGCAGGAACACCTCGAGGATGTTGCCCACGCGGCGCTGCTGTTCCGCGAACTTGTCGAGCGCGTCGGCGGCGGGTTTGAGCAGCGAGGCGACCGGGCCAGTCGCCGCTTTGCCGAGCAAATTAGCGACGCTGCGCGCCTTCCTGGAGATGGCGTGGGGGCCGATCTTGGCGAACTGCTCCTTGTCGAGCATGGCCCCTTCGAAGTGCCGCTGCACGAAGTTCCCGATCGGGCCGCCCTTGCCGGTGCGTTGGTAGTGTTGGCGCTTGTGGAGCCCGGTGAGCTCGAAGAAGCGCCGCATGCTGCACGGGTTGGTGTCGCTCGAGCCGAGTTGATAGACGGGCTTGGCGCGGCCCTCCAACAGCTCGCCCAGCGCTAGCACGAGTCCGCTCGCGACCATGTCGCACGGGATCACGTCCAAGTAGTTCTCGGAGCCCGGGATCTGAAGACCGCCTTGGCGCAAGATGAAGATCAACGGCGCGCTGGTGTTGATGCCCTCGTTCCAACCCGGAAAGGGAAAGCGCATCGTCGACTCGACGACGGCCGGGCGCACGATGGTGAACGGCAGGCCGGAGCAGGCCGCGATCTGCTCGCCGATGGCCTTCGTATACGTGTACGTGTTCGGAAAACCCCAGAAATTGGAGCGTTCCATGCCCATTTCGGCGAGCCTGGCTTCGACGAACTTACGCTTGACCTTGTGAACCTCGCTCTCGAGTACGCGGCCGCGCGCGGGCTCGCCGCGCTCAGTCAGGTTCTTCTTGGCCTCGTCGAGGAAGCGGCTCTGACGGAAGGCGTCGCTCGCGCGATGGCGCGCCTGTTCGATCACGTCGAGGCATTCGGCGATCTCGCGGTCGGGATCCCAGTGCACGCGGTCGAGCTCTGCGGCTCGCGGAAACGGATGCTCGAACGGATCCGTCTCTTCGACGAAGCCCGTGCGTGTGCCAGCCACGTAGCAGGTGCTCGTGTGTAGGAATGGCACGTTGCCGAGCCCGCGCGCGAGCGCCACCAGATTCTGGACACCGAAGGCGTTGACCTCGAGCGCCTCGTCGAGCGGCGGATCGAAGTCGACCACGCCCGAGACGTTCACGACCGCGTCGATGCTGCCAGCCAGCTGCTCGCGCAGCGCCGGATCGAGACCACAAAACGGCTGCACCACGTCGCCCGGCACGGGGACGACCTTTTCGTTCAGGAAGGTCGTGAAGTTCGAGCCGTGCTCGGCGCGCAGCGGCGCAAAGACTTCACTTGGCAGGATTTCCTGGGCGAAGCGCTGTTCGGCCGAGAGCGGCCCCTTGGGGCGCACCAGCAAATAGATCTTCTCGATCTCGGGGAAGCGGCTGAGCATGAAGGACAGCCAGACCTTGCCGAGGAAGCCCGTCCCACCGACCACGACCAGGCGCTTGCCAGAAAGCAGCCGAGTGAGTTCGAGCGGCGCGTGGCCATTCATGTCAGCCGCGCTCAAGACGTCGCTCCCTCCGCGCTCGGCGCGGGCTTCACCGTGACGTCGCCCATTACGATCGGTGGCATGTGGAGCAGCGTGATGTCGAGCGAGCGCGCCTCACCGTTCTTGGCGCGGTAGAGCGCCTCTTCCATGTTGGGCGCGGTTTCCCAGCCGAGCAGCGAGGGAATGTACTCGTTGTCGGCGCCGACCACGATCACGCGCCCCAGGTGCTGGCGCCCATTTTCGCCCCAGTACCACATGAAGAACGGATGCGCGGGGTGGTAGGCGTGGCCGTCGCGGAACATCTGCAAAAAGGCCGGATCTTGCGCGAATTTCTGCTCGTAGCGCGTCCCGAGTTCGACCGCATCGCGCGTCTCCGGCAGCAAGCGGTGCACGAAGTCGATGTACGGCGCGTGCTGTTCGTGATCGAACTTGTCCGTGCAAGGGTGCGTCAAAATCAGCGTGCCGCCCTTCTTCACGAGCGGCGCCCCGCGGTACATGTTGAAGAGGTAGCCCTGCGCCAGCACCTGCACGAGCAGCGGATTCAGGAAGGCGTGCACGTTGTACGGGCTGATGTAGGGAATGCCCGTCACCAACACGTCCGCTTGACCCTCGATCGGCACCAAGTATTGGTCGAAGCACTTGTCGATGGCGCGCTCGTGGACCGCCTCGGCAGAACCCGCGAACACTCCGGTCACTTCGTATGGTGCCGGAAAACGGTCGAAGATGGCCTGGCGCGCGGGTTGCGGCAGCTTGGCGGTGGTCGCGATCAGCGCCTTCATGAGTAGGCGCTCCTTGCCGCTCAGATCGTCCTCGTTTTTGTAGAGAAAATCGAGGTTCTTGTCGAACATGCGATTGTTCACCGTGGTCTCGATGGTGAACACGTTGAGCTTCTTGTGCGCCAGTCGGCCCATGCGCGCGATGTCGTGCGCGAGCCGTGAGGCGTGCGGATCCATGTAGCTGTTCGAGGCGCGGATCGTGTCCGGGTTGTGATGCGGCCGCAGGCTCTCGTAGCTGCAGAGCCCGACGGCGACCGACTTGTAGCCGCCGTTCATGGCGACGAAGTTCAGGTTCACGTAAATGAGTAGGTCGCTCTCGACGGCGCGCCGATTGAGCTCGAGTGCTTCGCCGTGATCGGTGTGGCCGACCAGCACCATGTTCTTCTTGTCTTCGGCGTCGTGGTTGTAGAGCCGCTCCGGGTAGTAAGCTTCGAAGATTTTGTCGCCCACCATGTGGCGAATCTCGTGCGCCTTCATGCGGCGGTGGATGCCGGTGGCGACGATGAGCTCGATGTCATCGACACCATGGTCGGCGAGCAGCTCGAGCACGACCGTGAGGATGCGCTCACGCGCGTCGGGCCGGCGCATCGGTGGCAGCGGCACCGAGATGTCGTCGATCGCGATCGTCACCTTCATGCCGGGGCGGAGCTTCGCGTAGAGCGGGTCCGAGCCGAGCGGGTGGTTTATCGCGTAACGAATCGCGGCATCGACGTCCTTGATCGGCGAAAGGGCGGGCTTCGGGTAAATGCAGCGCGTTCCTGCCGGAAGATCGACCTCGACCAGCTGGTCGCCGGAGAAGAGGACGCGGGGGGCACTGTCGC
>JAEUAF010000388.1 GCA_019695485.1 Sorangium sp. | reverse complement strand
GGTGAAAAATTGGCTGCAAGATCGCATGGAGGGCTCGGAGAATCGCATCCAGCTCTCGCGCGCCGAGCAGCTGCGCATCTTGACCAAGCTGACCGACGCCTCGATTTTCGAGGAGTTCATCCAGAAGAAGTTCGTCGGCGCCAAGAGCTTCTCGCTCTCGGGCTCCGAGAGCTTGATTCCGTTGCTCGCGTTCGCCATCGATCGCGCGGCCGAGCACGGCGTGGACGAGGTGGTGATGGGCATGGCTCATCGCGGCCGCCTGAACGTGCTGGCCAACATCATGGGTAAGAACCCGCGGGAGATCTTCCGCGAGTTCGAGGACTCGGATCCGCAGCTTTATTACGGCTCCGGCGACGTGAAGTACCATCTCGGCCACAGCTCGGATTTCACGGCGGCGAGCGGCCGCCAGGTGCATCTATCGTTGTGCTTCAACCCGAGCCACCTCGACTGCGTGAATCCCGTGCTGGTGGGGCGCACGCGCGCCAAGCAAGACCGCGTGCACGACGTGCAGCGCGGTAAGAAGATCGGCGTGGTGATTCACGGGGACGCTGCGTTCGCGGGCGAAGGCGTGGTCCAAGAGACGCTGAACCTGAGTCAGCTCGACGCTTACACGACGGGCGGCACGATCCACGTGATCGTGAACAACCAGATCGGTTTCACGACGCCGCCCTCGCAAGGGCGCTCGACGACCTACGCTACGGA
This sequence comes from Sorangium sp., assembly GCA_019695485.1. Taxonomy (GTDB): domain Bacteria; phylum Myxococcota_A; class Polyangia; order Polyangiales; family Polyangiaceae; genus PMG-095. The sequence goes on along the minus strand of JAEUAF010000388.1, from coordinate 7,440 downwards.
CGTCGCGAAGATGCTGCAGATCCCCGTCTTCCACGTGAACGGGGAGGACCCAGAGGCCGTCGCACAGGTCGTGCGCTTGGCCATGGATTTCCGCGAGACGTTTCTGCGCGACGTCGTTATCGACATGTACGGCTACCGGCGCCACGGTCACAACGAGACCGACGAGCCGGCCTTCACGCAGCCCTTACTCTACCGCGCAATCCAAGAGCGAAAAGGCGTGCGCGATGGCTACCTCGAGCATCTGCTGAAGCTTGGCGGAGTCACTGCTGAAGAGGCAGACGCAATCAGCGTCGAGCGTCGCGAACACCTCGAGCGCGAGCTGTCCGAGGCGAGCCGCAAGGACTACGTGCGCGTGCACGATTGGCTGGGCGGCTACTGGAAGGGTTTTCGCGGCGGGCCAGAGGCAGACGTGCCCGACGTCGCCACGGCGATCAGTCGCGAGCGCGCGACCGATCTTCTGCGCAAGCAGACCACGCTGCCTGCCGACTTTCACCCGCACAAGCAGATCGATCGTTTGCTCGCCTCGCGTCGCGCCATGGCCGAGGGGGAGAAGCCGCTCGATTGGGGCACCGCCGAGCTCTTGGCCTACGCCTCGCTGGTCACGGAAGGCACGCGCGTACGCCTGACCGGACAAGACTCGGGTCGTGGCACGTTCAGCCAACGTCACGCGGTGCTGCACGACTTCGAGAACGGGAAGATCCACATTCCGCTCTGTCACCTGACGCCAGACCAGGGACCGATCGAGATCTACAACTCTGCATTGAGTGAGGTCGCAGTGCTCGGTTTCGAGTACGGCTACAGTCTCGATTGGCCCGACGCCCTGGTCTTGTGGGAAGCGCAGTTCGGCGACTTCGCGAACGCGGCGCAGGTGATCATCGACCAGTTCATCGTGAGCGCTGAGGACAAGTGGAAGCGCTTGTCGGGGCTCGTGCTGTTGTTGCCTCATGGCTACGAGGGCCAAGGGCCGGAACACTCGAGCGCTCGCATCGAGCGCTTCCTGACCTTGGCGGCGGAAGAGAATATCCAGGTCGTTCAGCCAAGCACTCCGGCGCAGCACTTCCACGCGCTGCGCCGACAAGTGGTGCGGCCCTGGCGAAAGCCCCTGATCGTGTTCACGCCGAAGAGCTTGCTGCGCCATCCGCAGTGCGTGAGCTCGCTCGAGGAGTTTACCGAGGGTCGCTTCCAGCGCGTTATCCCGGATGCCGGCGTCAAGAAGGCGTCGCGCGTGATCCTGTCGAGCGGCAAAGTGTTCTACGACCTCGAGAAGCGGCGAGCCGAGCTCGGGCGTGAAGATGTCGCGCTGGTACGCATCGAGCAATTCTATCCGCTCCCGGACGTCTATCTGCGGGCCGCGGTCGATCAGTACGACGATGGCACGCCGGTGGTTTGGGTGCAGGAAGAGCCCGAGAACATGGGCGCATGGCGAACCTTGCGCGCACGCTTCGGTCCGATGCTGTTCGGGCGCTTCCCGTTTTCCGGGGCGTGCCGCACGGAATCGGCGAGCCCCGCAACCGGCTCGGCGAGCTGCCACAAACTCGAACAACAAGAGCTCTTGGAACGCGCTTTCGGCGGATGACAGAGCGTGGCCCGTGGTCTAGGGTCCGAACAGAAACGGAGCTTTAGCGATGCCCATCGAGCTCAAGGTGCCCCCCGTCGGCGAGTCGATCACCGAAGTACAGATCGGTGAATGGTTGAAGGCAGAAGGCGATCTCGTCAAGCGCGACGAGATCGTGGTGAAAATAGAAACGGATAAGGTCACGGTCGACCTACCTGCGCCGGTCGCGGGACGACTCGGTCCGATCCGCGTGAAACAAGGTCAAGCTGCAGCTGTGGGGGATGTCATTGGTTCGATCGACGAGACGGCTGTCGGCGATGCGCCCGTCGCTGCGGCTCGCCCCGCGGCGCCTGCGCCTACGCCTGCCCCCGCGCCCGAACCGAAGCGCGAAGCGTCCGCTGCTCCGAGCGCGACGCCCAGTGAGCCCCCGCGCGGTCGCGACGTGCGCGACACCATCCCGCCGCAGGGCTTTGCCCGCGTGATGCCGTCGGCGCGTCGAGCCTTGAAGGAGCGCGGCCTGCGCGCGGAAGACGTCGAGCCAACCGGTCCCGGCGGTCGCGTCTTGAAGGAAGACGTGATGCGGGCGGAAGAGCCCGTCGCCAAGAAGGTGGAGGTCAAGCCGGCTCCGACCGAGAGCGAACGCCCCGAGGACGTGGTGCCGATGAGCCCCTTCCGGCGGCGTATCGCCGAGCGGCTCGTTCAATCGCAGCAGACCGCGGCGCTGCTCACCACCTTCAACGAAGTCGATATGTCGGGCGTGCTGGCTCTCCGCAAGGAGTACCAGGAAGCGTTCCAAAAGAAATACGGCATGAAGCTTGGCTTCATGTCGTTCTTCGTCAAGGCGGCGATCGACGGGCTGAAGCTAGTGCCGGCAGTGAACGGCGAGATCCGCGGCACCGACATCGTTTACAAGAACTACTACGACATCGGCGTCGCGGTGGGCGGCGGCAAAGGGCTCGCTGTGCCGGTGATTCGTAGCGCCGATCGCTTGAGCTTTGCCGAGGTCGAGCAGACCATCAACGACTTTGGCAAGCGCGCCAAGGACAACAAGCTCGAGCTCCACGAGCTTCAAGGCGGCACCTTCACCATCTCGAACGGCGGTGTCTACGGCTCGCTGATGTCGACGCCGATCGTGAATCCGCCGCAGAGCGGCATCCTTGGTCTGCACGCCATGCAAGACCGACCGGTCGCCGTGAACGGCCAAGTCGTCGTGCGTCCCATGATGTACATCGCCCTCACCTATGACCACCGCCTGATCGATGGCCGAGAGGCCGTCACGTTCCTCAAGCGCATCAAACACTGCGTGGAAGAACCCGCGCGCATGCTGCTGGAAGTCTGAAGCAAGGTCCAAGGCCGAAATGACTCATCACGATCTCATCGTCATCGGCGGCGGCCCGGGCGGGTACGTGGCCGCAATTCGAGCGGCCCAGCTCGGCCTCAACGTCGCGTGTGTCGAGAAGGAGCCCGCGCTCGGCGGAACCTGCCTGCGCGTGGGCTGCATCCCTAGCAAAGCGCTGCTCGAAGCCAGCGAGCGCTATCACGAAACGCGCCACGGCCTGGAGGAGTTTGGGGTGCGCGTGCAGGGTGTGGAGCTCGACCTCTCGCGCATGCTGAAGAAGAAAGACAGCGTCGTGACTGCGCTGACGCAGGGGGTCGCACACCTCTTCAAGAAGAATCACGTCACCACCTAGTTCGGCCATGGGCGCCTCGCGGGCAAAGGCCGCGTCGTCGTCGAAGGCGAAGAAATCAAGGAGCTTAGCGCGACTCACATCATCCTCGCGCCCGGCAGCAAGCCCGCGATGCTGTCTGGGGTGAAGTGCGATGGCCAGCTGATCGGCACGAGCACTGAGGCGCTCTCCTACACCGACGTGCCTAAGCACTTGGTGGTGATCGGAGCTGGCTACATCGGTCTCGAGCTCGGCTCGGTATGGCTGCGCTTGGGCTCCGAAGTCACGATGGTCGAGTACCTCGATCGCGTGTTGCCGGGGATGGATCGCGAAATCTCCGACGAAGCCGAGCGCATCTTCGAGAAGCAGGGCATGAAATTCCGCCTGCGCTCGGCGGTGACGGGCACCGAGGTCGTGGGCGACCGAGTGCGCGTGGCCATCGACGGGCAGGAGTCGCTGCTCTGTGATCGGGTGCTCGTCGCGGTGGGGCGCGTGCCCAACACGGAGGGCCTGGGCCTCGAGAGCGTGGGAATCGAGCTCGATCCGCGCGGGCGCATTCCGGTCGATCAGCACTTTCGCACCTACGTCGACGGAATTTACGCCGTGGGCGACGTGGTGCGCGGCCCCATGCTCGCTCACAAAGCGTCCGAAGAGGGCGTGGCGTGCGTCGAGCAAATTGTCACCGGCTTCGGTCACGTGAATTACGATGCCATCCCCGGCATCGTCTACACGCACCCCGAGATTGCCAGCGTCGGCAAGACCGAAGACGAGCTACGCGAACACAAAGTGCCCTACAAGAAGGGCGTGTTTCCGTTCATTGCCAACGGCCGTGCACGCGCCCTCGGCAGCGTCGAGGGGCGCGTCAAGATGCTCGCGCATGCGAATACCGATCGCCTGCTTGGCGTCCACGTCATTGGTCCCCGCGCGGGGGACCTCATCGCGGAGGCCGCCGTCGCCATCGAGTTCGGGGCCAGCAGCGAGGACATCGCGCGCTCGGCGCATGCCCACCCCACGCTCGCCGAAGCGATGAAAGAGGCTGCGCTAGCGGTCGACTCGCGCGCGATCCACATCTAGTCGGCTGGCGCTCCCGACGTTCACGCTACGCGACGGAGCGCGCGGCGCGGCCGCTTTGCCGGCGCCGCTTGGTTGCCGAAGCGCAACGCGGGCGGCCCATCCGCGCCTTGTACTGCGGCGACAAGAGCCGTCAACGCGGCGCTCAGGCGGGCCTCCGCTTCGGCGCTCGCCGAGAGGAGCACGCGCTTTGCCGGACGTGGTTTGGCGAGAACGCCCTCGAGGAGCCGTCTACGTGCCGCCATTTGGGTGGAGTCGATGCGTTCGTTACAGAGCAGGACGAGGGATCGGGTGGGGCTCGCCGCAAAAGTCGCGCGGGCGCGCTCGAAAAACTCCGCGGACGATTCAGGAGCCAATTGAGCGAGGACTCGCCGCGCTGAAGCACCGACAAACTCCGACATCCAGCTCGGCCAATCCGCACCGAGTTCAACTGCAATCAAAACGCTCACGACCGGGCTAGGGGACATTGGGAACACCACTCGATTCGCTGGATCTGGTTCGGAGCGACCCGCCAAAGGCCTTAGCTTGTCCGGGGCCACACCGGTCGTTTCGGCCGGTACGCGAACTGCTATCGGACGCGCGTTCGGTTGGCCAAGAAAGCAGCGCACCGCACTTAGAAGTTGGTCTAGGATTATCGACTGTCATGAAAAAAGTGGGACTGTCACGCTACGTGCTGCTGCTTTCGCTGGGATTTGCGGCCCGCCCCGCACACGCTCAGACGGACGAGCAGCGCGCGGCCGCGCGAGCGCTGGCGACCGAGGGTGCCGCCGCGTTCAACGACGGCCGCTTCAAAGATTCTGCGGATCTTTTTTCGCGCGCAGAGTCTCTGGTTCACGCGCCCCCGCATCTGCTGTTCTTGGCGCGCTCGTATACGAAGCTTGGCCAATTGGTGCGCGCCAGGGAGACCTACATCAAGATCACGAAAGAGCAGATTGCGCCCGGAGCGCCGGCGGCATTTCGTGACGCTCAGTCAGCGGCCCAGGATGAACTGCGCGCGGTCGAACCACGGATCGCGAAGCTCACCATTCAGATCAACGGCAGCCAGGACAGCAAGGACCTGGCGGTCAAGGTCGACGGCAACGTGATCCCACCGGTATTGATCGGCATTCCGCAGCCCGTCGATCCTGGCGATCACAAGGTCGAGGCGCTCGCCACTGGCAAGCGTGCGCAACCTCAGTTCGTGAGCCTGAAAGATGGCGAGCGGGGCGCGGTGACGCTCGATCTTCAGCCCGACCCCAGCGCGGTGGGGGCAGCCCCGGCGGCGTCAGCGGTTGCTCCCGTTCCCGGCGCTCCAGCGCCCGTTCCCGGCGCAAGTCCCGCACCCACACCGGCAGGGACTGGCGCGAGCCCCGCGGCGAGCGGCAGCTCCGGCTCCAACGGCATGAAGATTGGTTCCTATGTCGCCTTCGGAGTTGGCGGGGTCGGCGCCATCGTCGGCACGGTGTTCCTGCTGAAGGGCGCCAGCAAGCGTTCACAGGCGGACGATGCCTTCGCCGCGTGCAGCACCTCGCTGCCGCCCACCTGCACTCAGAGCGATCCGAGCCCCGCCAAGACCAGGGTGGATAATCTGGACAGCGAGGCCGCGAAAGCGAGCAGCATCGGTGTGACAGGCATCATTATCGGTGGTGTGGGTCTGGCCACCGGGGTGACCTTGCTCGTATTGAGCTCTTCCGGGAGTTCCTCCCGGGAAACGGCCGGCTTAGTGCCCGTGCTAGGACCCCGCTACGTCGGCCTGTCGGGGTCGTTCTAGGCGCGTAAATCCAGCCCCGCTGCACCCGCACCTTACTCGGGATTCAGTTCCCGACCTGGCGCGCCGTTCAATTGCACGCTCCCACACTTCCCCCTGAATCTGTGGAGGACGAGGCACGCGCGCGTGTTCTCCGGTGGGAAGCCGAGCCGTTTTCAACGTAAGGTAAGGGATCGGAGGTTTTTGCGGATGGCCCTGGAGATCGGTCAGCTCATCGAAGGAAAGTATCGCATCGCCCGCCTGATCGGCGAAGGCGGCATGGGCGCCGTATATGAAGGGGAGAACATCCGCATCAATCGACGCGTCGCAATCAAGGTGTTGCACGCAGCGTTCACCGGCAACACGGAGGTGATGCAGCGCTTCGAGCGTGAAGCGCAGGCCGCCGGTCGGATCGGAAACGACCACATCCTCGAAGTTCTCGACTTGGGCTCGTTGTCCGACGGCGACCACTACATCGTGATGGAGTTCCTCGACGGCGATCCGTTGAATGGGCGCATCAAAGCGCGGGGGCGCCTCACGCCGCATGAACTGACTCCGATCATTCGCCAGGTGTTGGTAGGGCTCGGCGCCGCGCACCAAGCGGGCATCGTGCATCGTGATCTGAAGCCGGACAACATCTTCATCTTGAAAGAAAAGGCCGGCACGCGCGATTTCGTGAAAATTATCGACTTCGGGATCTCGAAGTTTCAGCCGCTGGCGGGCGACGGCATGAAGATGACGCGCACGGGCGCGGTTATGGGCACCCCCTATTACATGTCGCCCGAGCAGGCGAGCGGCAGTCACGAAGCCGATCAACGCAGCGACATCTATTCGATGGGCGTCATCATGTTCGAGGCCATCACGGGCGCTGTACCGTTCGACGCCGCAACCTTCAATCAGCTGATGTTCAAGATCGTATTGGCGGACGTGCCGACAGTCGAGAGCGTCGTCAGCGACATCGACCGCGCTTACTCGAGCATCATCGCCAAGGCGATGGCCCGCGATCTAAACCAGCGTTTCCAGAGTACGGCGGAATTCATCAGCGCGCTGGACGAATGGATGGCGCGCGGCACCGCAGTCAGTATTCCGCCGGCCGTCGATGCCGCAGACGTCGGGCTCGTCCCCCAAGCGGGCGGTAGGGCGATGCTTGGGTCGAGCCCAGGCGTTCCAAACACGACCCCCGGCGGGCGCACCGCCGGCACCTGGGCCACCTCCCAGCACGACCCACCGGTCGCTGGCCTACCCAAGAAGCTCGGCACCGGCGCAATTCTGGCTTTGGCCGGGGTCGGCCTGCTTGTATTGGCGGGCGGCGCCTTCGCCGCACTGCACGGGTCCGGAAAGTCGACTTCCGAAGCGGCTGCTGCCGCGGCGCCAGCTGCGCTCGATCGGGCTGCCGCCAAGGGTGAGCCGCCCCCGCCCGC